>JAPYWX010000008.1 GCA_028276145.1 Spirochaetota bacterium | reverse complement strand
TAAGCACTAGTGCTATTAAGCACCCCACCTTGTTTGATATAGAGAGTTTTCACCTCTTTATACTCCACTATAAGTTTTTGTATTCTCAATACCCTACGAATGAAAAACTTCACTTATATTTGTTTTTAAAAAAATCTAAATAAACAGGTCATCTAGCACTTTGAAAGTAGTTACTTTATGTAACAAGAGCACTACAATTTACATAAGTTAAGTAAACAACTGAATTGATGGAGAATAAACTTACTATATATCAATTCTCTAGCAAACTCTCTGAGTTTGCTAATACTTCATATTTTCTTTAACAATTACAATTGATGATAAAAGAATTCTTAGTAAAAGAAGTTGAGATTGACAAAATAAAGCTTGGTAAGAGGCAAAGGAAATATATAGGTGACATAACACCACTAAAGAAAAGTCTAAAAGAAATTGGGCTAATCAACCCTATAATAGTATCAGAAGACTTAAGGTTAATAGCAGGTTATAGAAGACTCTTAGCAGCAAAAGAGCTAGGCTGGAAAACGATACCAGCAAGAATAATACCCCTCAAGTACGAAAACCTTTTCGAAGACATAGAATTTCATGAGAATTACTCAAGAAAAAACCTCTTTCAGGAAGAGGTAGAGGAAGTAATAAAAAGCAAAAACGAAAAAAGCAGTGGTTTAATTAAGAAATTAATAGCAAAGATTTTTAAACTTAAGCAATGAAAAAGTTTATCCTTTTAACTTCAATAACCACAATACTCCTAATAAAAACCTTAGCTTACGGTGACATAAACATAGTCAATCACACGCTAATAATAGATGGCAAGGAGAACCAAATAATTTCTAGATTCCTGATAGAAGTGAGCCAAGAAAAATCATTAATCTTCTCAAGTTCAGCCGAAATAAAAGAAATCTTAGTAGCAAACCAAAAAGTGCCATTCTCTAAAAATCCAAGTGGCAACATCTACATTGCTAACCTACCAACCTACCAAACCAAAATACCAGTAGAGGTAAGAGTTAACTATGAAATAGTTAAGGAAATAAGCAAAAACGCAATGGTAGTATTATCAGAAGTTATGAGAACTTTACCCAATCTAGAAGTTCAAAAGCAACAGTATATTGATTCAACAGTAGTAATAACTAACATGCCAAATGACATAAAGGTCTTTGACGGAAATACAGTAATAACGAACGTAAAGGAAGCAACGAGGAAATACTCCACACCACTATGTCTAGGCTATTTCAACTTATTTAGCTATTCTCAAAACAATATACAATTCAAAGTTATCATCCCCGAAGGTAAAGAAGAGATTGGCTTAAACCTAATATCTTGGCTAAGAACAGCGTTACAATTCATAAACTACCTAGGCACCGAAGCAAAATATAAAACCATAAACATTATCTACTACGAAAATGCCGAAATATCCGAAAGTATCCTAAACAACATAATCATATCGAGGCTATATAAACCTGAAGGTAACGAGTATTTCAAAAATATAGATAGCTTACAAAACTTCATAATTCTGACCCACGAACTACTCCATCAGATGTTACCTGAAGAAATAGGTAACGATATAATAGACATTATTGAAGGATTTATACAATTCCTAGCCATAGAATCTCTAGAATACATATTTGGCAACTCTTACCCCAAAGAATTAGTATACAACTCGTATTTCATAACCCTAAACAACTACAAAGAATCTGAAAATGAACTAGCTCTAGTCAGATACAGAAAATACCCCCTTGTATTCAGATATATTAACAGCATAGTAGGCAAAGCACAGCTAGAATCGTTATTCAAATTCCTATCAAAGCAAAATGCTATAACTACACAAATATTTGAAAAGGCCTTTAGTGACTTAACTGGTTTAAGTTTCAGAAACTTTAGAGAACTATTCGATGGAATACCTACATTGTGGGAACTATCATTGATAGTATCAGAAAACGAAGCCAAAATACTGTCAACAGCTCCTACTGAAATAGTAGTGCCTTTAGAAATATCTCTAGATGACACAAACTACATGATATCAGTAGAAATACCAAAAAGCGGAAGTACAAACATTATGTTGCCCAACAATGTAAAATCTCTCATTCTAAACAAAGGCAGAATATTTCCAGAACAAACGATGGCTAACAATTTCCTCAACCTTCAGATTCCTCCCCATCTAACAAGGTACTTAGCAATCCTTGAGGATATTATAAATTCAGAGAAAATATCAATATCAAAGTACTCAAAATCTCTATCAAAGAAAGTCCAAAAAAACATAAAATCCATTCAACTAACCAAAAAAATAATTTTTGGTGAAAGGTATGTTAAAATAGTACCTGAACACTTTTATAGATCAGAAGGAGACATAATCATATATGCCTCTCTAACAACGCTATTTAAATCTACCTACAGTGTAATAGTGATAAGCTTTGGTCAGGGATACTATATAAAAGACTTCATTATTTTATATTGACAACATTAACAGGCTTACCGCTTATGAAAGACTTTATATTGTTCACTGTCGTATCTGCAATCCTCTGAACAGCTTCAACACTATTAAAAGCGTTATGCGGCGTAAAAACAACATTCTCCCTATGTATGAGTATGTTACCCTGAATAACCGAAACGAATTTAGAGTAATCAGAAGAATCAAAAATTAAGGTATCTTCCCTCATTAACTCTTCCTCACCTTCAATAACATCAAGCCCAACACCTGCTATTATACCCTTGTTTAATCCATAAAGTAAAGCGTTATTGTCTATTAGAGCCCCTCTAGCTGTATTTATCAAAATAACCCCTTTCTTCATTTTATTAACCACTTCCATATTTATCATGTGATAAAGCTCAGGAGAATACGGAACATGTAAGGTTATTATGTCAGATGTACTTATAAGTTCATCAAACGAAACATACTTAAATCCCAATAAGCTTGCCATCAACATATTTGGGAATTTGTCGTAAGCAACAACTTCCATACCAAACCCTAAAGCAATCTTTATAACATGTAAACCTATTCTACCAGTTCCCACAACGCCTATCCTCTTACCTCTTAAATCAAACCCTCTAAGTCCCTCTAAAGAGAAATCACCTCTTATAGTTCTAACATAAGTTCTGTGTATGTTCCTAGACAGAGACAAAATAAGAGCAAAAGTGTGTTCAGCAACAGTGTTTTCACCATAATTCGGCACATTAGAAACTACTATACCCTTACTCTTAGCATAAGCAACATCTATATGGTCAAATCCTGTGGACCTAGTCGTAACGAGCTTCAAATTCGGTATTCTATCAATGATTTCCTTCGAAACCTTAGAGTAAATGAAAGTAGAAATAATATCAGCATCCTCAAAGGAATCAACCTTAACATCCTGTATAGGCTGCTTATAAAACTTAATCACGTGCTCCTTTAACTCTTTTTGATAGAAGCTCTTCTCCCACGACTCTTTTACCTCAAAGAAAGCAATCTTCATAAAGCCCCCCTTTCCCTACAATTTTTGTATTATTTTTTTGTAATTCAACAACAAAAAGCAAATAAAGTAATCGTATTAGAAAATATGCTTTGCCTGCTTCTTAGTAGGGAGGTTTTTACCTTTCTACACTATCCAATTAATAAGAAAGTGCTTATAGCACTTAATTAGAAAGTGCTATGAAGCACCCCACCTTATTTTATGAAGAGAGATTTCATCAAAGAGACTTCGTCTCTCTACATTCTCAAGAATGTGCTTAAAGCACTTAAGCGAAAATGTGCTAGTAAGCACCCAGCCTTATTTGATGTAAAGAGACTTAGCCACTCTACTCTATCCAACGTTTAATAAAGGGTGCTATTAAGCACAGTGCTATCAAGCACCATGCTCATTTTTATCGGAAAGATTCTACGCATTGAAGATGCTACATATCTTTGTACCCTTAAAAGGTCTTTTCAAAAAAGCATCCTACTATTTTGCCTTTAAGTGCAATAATTTAATAGAATTAGTTTTAATTTTGTGGGGTGTAAAATGGTACAAGAAGAATTAAAAGAAAGAATTTTATATTCCTTCCTAATTTCTCCATTCATTATAGCCTTTGCTCTATTGAACTTCGAAAATACTCTTTTCTCTGTTTATGTTTTCTCATTCATACTAACATTAGCTACAACAATCCTCTTTGAAACCTTTAGAATGTACGAAAACAAGTTCAGCATCAGAATACCAAAAATAAAGAAGTTTCTTTTCATAGCTCTACTACTAATAATAACAACTCTAGCATCACTATTACTAGAAGGTGAAAAAAGTTCCGACAAAATCCTAAAGGATATATCAACAATCTCATATTTGACAATTCTAAGCTACTTTACCACCTTAATCCTTAACTTATCTATTTCTGCACTAAAAACAACTAAGCACAACTACATAATCGTAGACACATTATTCACAAACTTAAGCTTATACATAGGCTTAACCTTAGGTGTAATGATGGCTCTGAAGTTCTTTGATATCTACAACAAAACATACTTCGTCGCCTTTTTGCTAGCAGTAGGATGGATAAGCGAAGCAGGAGGATTGATAATAGGTAAATACTTTGGTAGAATTTCACTTTCATTCACAGCTAGCCCTAAAAAAACTCTAGAAGGCACTATCGGAAGCTTATTTTTTGCCATCCTCGGAGGAATAATATTTAAGCTAATACTAGACCTAACAGGATACCAAAGCCATATCTTTTTAGAAAATTACACCTCAGTAGTAGTGCTATCCTCAGTGATATTTGTATTTGATTTCTTCGGAGACATGATAGAATCACTCATAAAAAGGTATTTTGACACAAAAGACTCTAGCAACATATTCAAATCCCTCGGCGGTGTTTTCGATATATTCGATGGTGTAATGCTAGGAAGCATAGGAGTACTACTATACCTTATAATCAAGTAAAACTTACCTGAAAATCTTGAATTAATAAGCTTTTATCTATAATAATTCTTTGTAAAGAGGGGTGGTATGTTTATCAGTATAAACAAAAGAGCTTTCACCTTGGTTATTCTATTTGTTTTCATATTTTCCTTTTTATCCTTCGGGCAGACTACAAAGGAAACCAAAGACACCAAAACTAAAGACCCGATAGCCGCTTTTGGATCAGAAGACATTGACATACTCCTAGACTTAACCTATTCTGATAACTACAAAATTGCAGCAAGAGCTGTATATAGGTTAGGTGAACTTAAGGCAAAAAAGGCTTTTGATAGACTTATCTCAATATTCTTATTTTCAGGCCCATCCGTAGACACAGGATTTGACGAAGTCATACTAGCCTCCATATGGAGTTTAGGTGAGATAGGAGACCCCAGAGCAGTAGACCCTTTAATTGACAATTACTTCAGGTTTACATCTACTCCCTACAGAGCAGAAATAATAAGAGCAGTATCAAAAATAACAAATTCGGATAAGGTTTATACTTTTCTTGAAAGAACAATAAGAGCAACCCAAAACAATGTCATTGCATACGAAGTAGTAAAAGCTTTCGCGAGAATAAAAAGACTTGAAGCTATCAAAGTTCTATCTGAAATTCTAGACCAGAAAAAATTTGAAAAATGGGTTAACGATGAAATAGAAAAAACAATAAAGCTACTTAGTAGCGGTGAATCAAAAGAAAGCAAGGAAAACAAATGATAATAAAATTCTGGGGTGTTAGAGGCTCAATACCCGTACCAGGACTAGAAACTGCCGTCTACGGCGGAAACACCTCATGTATCCAAATAATACACAATGACAAAATTTTTATCATTGATGCTGGCTCAGGAATAAGAAAACTAGGTGAATTTCTAAAATCCCATAACCAAAATTTTGATGTATACCTATTTCTAACTCACACTCACTGGGACCATATCCAAGGGTTACCTTTCTTCTCACCAATATTTGACTATAGGTACAGAATATTCATCCACGGACCGAGTATGCTAGGCAAGCTAAAAAACATGGTCAGTGGCCAAATGGGATATATCTACTTCCCTGTCAAAGTAGATGATTTGGCTTCATACCTAGAATTCAGAGAACTACAAAAAGAAACTTTCACCATAGGAGACGTAAAAATATCAACAATCTACCTCTACCACCCCACAGCCTGCCTGGGATACTCGTTCGAAGACGGTAAAAGCAAAGTAGTAATATTATTTGACTTTGAGGTTGACATCTCACAAAACGAAATACTTTCGGGTGATTACTTCGTACAAATGTTAAGAATAATAGGTAAAGAAAATGTTCCATCATTTGAAGAAATACTAGAGTTTGCAAACAATGCTGATGTACTCATAATAGATGCTCAATACACAAAAGAAGAGTACAAAACTAAAAAAGGATGGGGACACTCGTCTATACCAAGTGCCATAAATTTCGCACTAAAGGCTAAAGCCAAAAGAACAGTGCTATTCCACCTTGACCCGGGGCGAACAGACGAAGACATGATGTTAATAGAACATTACCTAACTAACTACTTTAGAATGAAAAACATAAAAATGGAAATCTATGTTGCAAGGGAAGGACTGGAAATCAAAGTTTAGTTTAATAATCCTCTTTCTTCTTATACTGATAACACTAGGCTGTCAACTGGGAAATAATGAAAGCACTAGCACAAATAAAATATCCGAACCTATAACTAATGAACTGAACCAATTAGAGGAACTAAGGGGCGTAAAATTTGCACTAAGTGAAAAGTACCTAATGGAAGGTATATTCTGGTATGACAACACTCTGTACTACAGGGCACTGTACTCATTAACAAAATCCTTTAACTTCAATCCACTATCAGAAGAAGTAAAATTCTTTTTAGCTAAAGCTTACCTAAACGCAGGTTACATTAGAAATGCAATAGACCTATTGAGTGAAATAGAAGGCAAATACAAACCTTACGCAATCCAAAAAATCTCCTCAATATACTCAAGACTCTCAATAGACGAAAGCACTAAACTAATTGAGTATTCTGTTTTCACAAACCTAAAAGCGTTACCGAGATTTGACACTAAAATCTTTTCATTGGCAACTACAATAAAGTTCGTTCCCAAGCTTAACAAGGTAATATTTAACTCCTTCGGGACAAAAGAATTTTGTACTATCGATAACTTCATGAGGATATCTAAATATAAATACAACAAAGAGATTATTGATATCTACTACGATGAAAACGAAAAAGTTTTCTACATCTTAGGCTACAACAGTATAACAAAGTACTACCCCGGATGGTTCAATTTAAACATCTTTAACATCAACGCTAAAAAAACATTCAAATTCAGTAATGTTGTATTCAAAAAATTTGCTTTCTCCGATGAGAATATGTTCGTCATAGACTCGTTCAGCAAAAACATTTTCGTTATCAATAAAGAAACTGGCGAATTTCTTTATTCCTTCGGAAGCAACATTTTAATGTCACCGACAGACATAGAAGTAAAAGGAGATAATGTTTTTGTAGCAGACACGGAAAAAATCGTAGTATTCGATAAATACGGGAATTACATCGACTCAGTAGAAACCGGCTATAACATAAATGGATTCTCCATAGCATCATCAAACTTCCTAATTTCAACTGACAACGGTATATTCCTAGTTTCGCCTTCCGGCGAAAGTATAAAAATATCTGATGGAGAATTCGAGGACGCTTGTATCAACAACGATAAAGACATATTTGCGATAACCAAGGACAAAAATAATATTTCCGTACTGCGAAACTCTTATCTAATGTCAGCTAACCTTGATGTAGACATAAAAGGTATATTTGTCGGGAATTTCCCAATTATAGGAGTAATGGTTGGTGTAAGAGATAGTGAGGGCAACTTCATAAGTGGCTTAAGAAATGAGGATTTTGAAATATACGAATCCGGGGTAAAAGTGTTTAGACCAGATGTTAGATATACATACGAATTCCTAAAAAACAGAAATCTCTACATCATTATAGAAAACAGCCCAGATATACAAAACATCAAAGACTCTGTCTTATCTTTCGTAAGGGGAATCTTAGAAGATTTATCCTCAAGAGATTATATCTCTATTTCTGTTTTTGGACCAGAAATTAAGGAATTCAAGAAAACACGAGTTAATGTACTCGCACCTCTTGATTTCTTAGATAAAAACATAACTCCAAGCGAAACGAACAAAGTCAGGTTTTCTCTTGCTTTACACAACGCAATAACCGAAAACCTAACATCTCTAAGAAACAACGCTATACTTGTAATAACATCCGGAAATGAAAACTTACTAGACTACTCAGACTACGATTTCTACACACTTCTAGAATACAGCTACAATAACTTCATACCAATATATGTCATCTCACTGTCAAATAACGAAAAACTCCAGATACTTGTCAATTCAACTGGCGGTAAATATTATGGTCAAGAAGTGCTTTTATCTCCTAGAATATTCCTAAACGACTTTTACAACCCCAAAATATACAGGTACTTTCTAATTTTCACAAGCCTATACGAAAATCTTTTCCCTGAAAACAAACTTGTGGACCTTGAGGTGAGAGTAAACTACAAAGGAGTGGAAGGAACAGACATTGCAAAGTACCTATTCCCGAAGATAAAGAGGAAAGAACAATAAAAATAGTTGGGGGCTCACGCCCCCAATAAACTAATCTTCAGTAGCCCAAAGTATTATACCAAAGCTACCACCATACTGGTAATTCTTGAAATCATCATAGAAAGCCATATCATAAGACATCCTAATACCAAACCAGCTGAACTTCAAGTCAATCCCTGCATTCAAAATATAATCCTTACCCATTCTTATGATTATTGAGTCCTTCAACATACCTATTCCAGTACCAAAATCACCAAATATTGAGAATTGTTTAACTATTGGTATCCTAAGACCAAGCTGACCCATTCCCATCCAAGCTAAGTAAGAAGCATTAGATGAAACCATCTGAGAATTGACGTTATAAAACCCACCAAAAGACACACCAAGTATAGGTAAAATCGAAATATGCAATTTAACATTCAGAGGAATATTCAAATTAGTTACAGCAAAATCACTACCCTGCGGTGTCAAAACAGAGCCCGAAATCTCAAATCCTACACCTGTCCATGCCTTCTGCATTCTAGTCCACCATGGTAATTCTTTCTTCTTCTTCTCTAACTCCTCTTGAAGCTGAATCTTCTTAAGTCTCATTTCTTCAGCTTCTTTCTTACTCTGCTCTACTCTTGCTATATCAGCCACTATGTCATTCTTGAGTTTCTTAAGGAAAGGATTGTCCCTATACTCCGAAATCTCTATAATCTTCAAGGCTTCCTGATACTTCTTTATAGCACCGTCAAAGTCATTTATGCTTGCAAGCTTAATAGCATCCTTAATTATAGGCTTAACCTCATCGAATATACCTTTAACTTCACCTAATTGCTCTTCTTCCATCGCTTTTTCTGATATCTCATCGTACTTACTTTGAAGCTTACTCTCAAATTCCTTAACAACATCAAGGTAATACAGCTTAGAAGTTCTTATCTCCTTAATCGTAGAAGAAAGGATATCCATAGCATTTGTGAAGTTTTTCTTGTTAGAAAGGTCATCAGCATTGATAATTGCTAACTCTGTTTTGTTACTCAAAACCTCAATACCAATACCAACATAGTTAGACAATATACTCTCTCTTATATTTGAAACATCGGACACTATCTCAGGCACATCAACTACATATTCATCAATAAGCTTAATAGTATCTTCAAACACAACATAAGCAGCCGATTTCTCACCTCTAGCAACAAACTTATTAGCGTCAGAAATTTTGTTGGAAACTGTTGAAGAAATATCAATTAACGCAAGTTCTCTGTACTTATCCTTAATCTTTGCCAATATCTGGCTTTTCCTCTCATCAGTTATAGAAGAAACATTAACATTACTGACAAACTCCTTAAGTGCTTTAAGCCCCTCTTTAGGTGCACCAGACTTAAGGAACACATCAGCCTTCGAAATAACTTCATCAGCTTTAGAATTCAGGGTATAGAACTCGACTTCTGGCTGTATTTCCTTCTCCTTTCCATTAAGGAATTCATACAGTTTCACAAGTGAAACTGAGAAGTTCGTATAACCTGAATTAACAATCAAATCTTTTGTAGATTTCAGAACATCGTAAGCACCGATATAATCACCATTTGATACCAAGGAATCTATCTGAGTAATGTTACTGTTAACTGTAGAAATAACTTCAGGCTCACTTAACCCTGATGTCATACTGAAAGTAAGAGGAATAACAGTATCAACTTTACTCGGGAAAGATACATTAGTATAAATAGTTTTGTATCCAGGTTTTACCAACTTCATAACGAAGTTGCCAAGCTCAACATTTATAACACCATCGTTTTCACCATAGTACTCTTCATTCATATAGACATCAACATTCTGTACAGGAAGAGTATTAATGAATAACTTTATAGGTGCTTCCTTGAGTTTGAATGAGAACGAATTCTGAATATTTGGCTGTATAAATACATTGGTCTTTATAGCCCTATAACCTTCCTTTCTGACAATCAGTGTACCCTTTCTAGCTGGCAAACCTCTAACAAGTAAGCCATCAACAGATGTTGTACCTACAATTCTCTCATTGAACTTAACGATTGCTTCGGTAGGGTCAGTCAAAACTAGCAAATCACCAAACAGCGGAGAGAGCTTAATAACTTTTGAGTTGATAGAATTCATTGAAGGAGTAATATTAAACGAAGTATTATTAAAGCCTACATCCTGAGCTATTAGCTCAACAAAATTATCCTTACCAGGCTCAACAAGAACCTTCTTAGGAGTAATACCAACAGCTTTACCTTGATACCTAATTGTAACCTCACTACTCTCAGGCGTTACAACAAAAACAGGCACTTTCCTAGGATTAAGCGAAACTTTGAGTGTAATTTTTTCATCAGAGGTGATATTTACATTCGTTCTGAACGGCTCAAATCCACTTTTGAAAACGGTAATTGTATGAATACCTCTACTCAGGTTTTTAGAAAAACTACCAGATGAGATAACACCTTCTAGTTTCCTATCTATGACAACAAAAGCCCCATCATTAGCACTTATCGTAACACCAGCACCAACTTTATCAAGAGTAACATAAAAGTAATTTAGCACATCAGGCTGAACATTCAACTTGACAGTTTTTAGCAATGTATTAGCTGTCTGCTGGAAAATGACATTTTTCTCACCTGCTATTACATTTGTGTAAAGCGGAGTAGTACCAAAAATGTTACCTTCAGCAATTATCACAGGTACACCTTTAACATCAGCATCAAGGTAAAGCAACCCCATAGGTACTGGATATTCCATCTTTGGTGAAGGTACTAACTTTAGAGCAATTTTTGATTGAGAATTTGGAGCTACATAAATATTAGTCACAACAGGAGCGAAACCCGGAGCCTGTACAATCAAAGTATACTCCCCTTCAGGCAGAGAAACATTTTTGCCCAAAGGCAAAGGAATATCATTTGGCTTCAAAACTGCAACAACACCTTTGTTAGGTGTAACAGTCAAAGAAACACTCCCCTGCCTCTTAGGGTCGTAATAGTAGTATCTCCAGGCACTAAACAAATCCACCAAAGCTTCCTTAACAGCTAAAATAACACCTTCCCTATTCACCAGGTTAGCCAAAGGAACAGAAACAGATTTCTTATTCAAAACCTTACCAGTGTTATCAAGCAATTGGATATTAACGAGTAAATCAGTTTTAGAAATGGAATAACTAGCAGAAACAACACCCTTAACTTGAGGAATGAGAGATGTAATATTCTTCAATGTTGTAGCATCTATCTTTTTTATAACTATAGGTGCCAACTTCTTCGGTGGTACAGGTTTACCTTTAACAACTGTAACATTCGTATTCGTAGCATTCACAACATCAACAAGCACATTGTACCAATCCTGTAAAACAGGAACATTTACAAAGTCGTATGGCAAGAAATCATAAGAATCATTCAGAGTGTAAGAGACTAAAGAATTTATAAAATTCTTATCATCCTCAGACCCCTGAAACTTAGCAATTGGCTCTTCATACACAACGAAAACCTGAGAAAAACCAAGCGTAGATACAAATAGTAATGTAATAACCGTAAGAATCCTAAAATTCATTTTCATATAATCCTCCTTTTTGGCTATTTTAAATAACAAAAGGCTACCTTTTCAATAATATTTAAAATTACTTTGTGCTTAATAGCACTTGTGCTTAATAGTACCTTTTTAACTAATTGTTTAAGCTACTTTGCGATTGATAAAACCTCAATAATTAAAAGGTTGTTGAAAAGCGAAGCTTTCGAACGATAAAATGGGCGGGTGGTGGAGCTACTTAAAATAATGTGCTACTTGTGCTAAATAGCACCTGTGCTAAATAGCACTTGTGCTAGATAGTTATAAAGAGTAAACCTTTCTTAGATAAATGAGAAAAGAGAAACTTCGTTTCAAAATCTCTTGACAATAGAAAAATAATCTTTAACAATTCGTATCCTAATGAATAAGTTAGGAGGGTAATACCTAGGTAGGGGTACCTATTTAGGTAGCCCTAATAAGAATATTGGGAGGCAATATGAGGTTAAGGATTACCTTCCACACTGAGAGGTTGCCTATTATATATAGGCATAGGTTCATGGCCCTGATAAAGGAAGCTCTGGCAATCTCATCTCCTGAGTACAAGAGTTTTCTCTACCCTGAAAAGAATTCTGAAATTTCAAAAAGGGCAAAGCCTTTTTCTTTCGCTGTTTTACTACCTAAGGATAAAAAAATAACAAGAGGCAAAATAAAAATAGATGAAGACTATGAAATAGAGGATGTCATTTTTGAGATACCGGATAAAAGCAAACTTTCTTTCGTTGTAAGCTCACCGGACTACTTTTTCATCATAGGACTATATAATGGGCTTCTAAAAATAAAGGAATTCCCCATTGATAGTGAAACAAATATCAAGTTCTATGGAACACAAATAATGAGAGAAAAAGAAATAACTGAGAACGAAGTTATCTTTAGAACACTTTCACCAATACTCATTGAGGACAAAAACGAAAAACCTGTCTTACCGTGGGATGAAAACTTTAACGAGAATCTAAACGAAATACAAAACAGAATACTCAAGGACTCTAGAGGATACGGGCTACGCTCTGATGTAATCATTGAGCCTGTAAACATAAGAAAGTCAGTTGTAAAGCACTATATAAGGTGGTTTAGAAAAGAGACAGGTAAACCATATATGGTACTAACATGCTTTGAAGGAGTATTCAAAATGAAAGGAGAGGTAGACGATTTGAGGGATTTGTATGTTTCAGGTGTTGGGTTAAGAACTGGGCAGGGATTTGGAACATTAGAGGTAATTTAGGAGGTGAGAATGAAGTACACTCTCTACTTAGGGGATTGGTATTATAACGCTGGGATAATAGGTTTTATAAATACAATAGGTGAAAACGAGCCTAATATTGACAAAATATCTGAAAAATTCGGCAAAGACCTAGAAATAGGAGAAAATTATTTAAGTTTTGATTCAAAAATCCTCACGGATTTTTTAGAAAAGTTTGAGAAAACAACATTTTTAAATTTCTTTGAAAGTAGCTTCTACGCAAATAATTCAGAAATCCTAATAGAAGAACTAAAGCAAAGTAAGAAGTCGATAAAAAAAGCATTTGAAGAAAGACCAGCACTTTATAGATCTTTAATTGAAGCACTAATCGGTAAAGAAGAATTAGAAAGAATAAAAGAACAAAACGACACAGAAAAATTTATAAAAATAATAGAGAGTTTTAGTTTTGTTGATTCGAACAAAAACCAAATCTACCAAACGATAACATCAAAAGAGCAAGAAGGCAAAAAGTTTATAAATCAAATTTTCGAAGTTAATATTAGTGATAATATAACTGAGCTAAATGGACTTAAGGAATGCATCAACTTACTAATTGAAGGAATAGAGCCAGAAAAGAAATCAAAAAACAACACTTGCCTTTTCTGTGGAAGATACAAAAAAGAATACGACTTCACAACCTCAATAAGCAAAATACTAGGTTTTAATTCCGACAATTCAAACTGGGTCTGGGGATATTACTCTAACAAGATACAAATATGCCCTTTATGTGCATTGGTTTTCTTTTCAGTACCTAATGGACTAGTATTTATACAAAGGGAAATTGATGGTAAAAATAAATCATACTTCTACTTTATAAACAGAAACTCTGATATAAAAAACTTACATAGAAGTTTTTGGCTCTTCAAGAACAATTTATTCAATAAAACATACCAAAAAAAACCATTCTACCTAGTAGCAGATGAACTCATATACAAAATTATAAAAGAAAAATCACAAAAACTCACTGACAACATTAATTTCATTGAGATTGGAGAAAAATACAAAGACAGTAGGGGTAGAAAGACCTTCCAGATATACAACTACAATATACCACCTAGACTATCAAGGTTCATAGTCGAATACATTGATAAATACCTACCTCATGGATACTATATAATTAGAGAAAATAGGTACCAGAATTATGTTGATTTAAGCGAAGAGATATTAAAGAAAACGATTGAAGAATTTTTAGATTATGATGAACTTTTCAAATATTACAATATATTTTTTAGATCACTAAAAAATCCAAATAAATATACTGCCAACTTCAATTTAAAAAAGCTCTCAGAGTATGTTTTGATTTTTATAAACTTTATGAGGGGGAAAGATATGGAAGAACTAGAAAAAATTATTTCAAAAGCCTACTTTAATGGACGTGATCTATCCAACAAAATTGGGCAAGAGAACAAAATAAAGGGTATAGCTTATCAATTACTTAACGATCTAAGGGTTGGTGATAGGGAAGCATTTTTAGATAAGTACCTAAGGTTAGTTATATCTTACTCTTCCGAATCTAAAATAGGAAGCAATAATGAACTCTCAGATATGGACAAATTCATGAGCTTTGGCTATTCCTTCATTAATGGGCTCTTGTCTTACTTGAATAATGAAGAAAGTAATAAGGGGGTATAAAATGGCTAACTTTTTAAGTCTAACAATTATATTTAGAGGTGCTAATCTCAACTATGGTGAAGGTGTTGGCACAGTGATATCGCTAAAAAGGTTATCTTTCAAAGGAAAAAGTTATTCTTATATCTCAAGGCAAGCATTAAGGTACGACATTGTAAGAATAATGAATCAGGAATTCGGTATACCTCTAACACCTGTAGATTCATCACAAAATGTCGTACAGTTTAGTAAAGATGCTACAGTGGACAAGTATCCAGAAATAGATCTATTTGGATACATGAAAACAGAAGGTGGTTCAAGAGGTAAAATAAGAAAAGCGATAGTTCGCTTAAGTGATGCTATAAGTCTAGAGCCATGGAATGGTGATATTGACTATGGTACAAACATGGGGCTAGCATCAAGAATAAACGCCGACAACTCAATATTCCAAACAGAAATACACAACTCGTTTTACACATACACCATTACCGTAGACCTTGACAAAGTAGGTATAGATGAAAACGATAAAATAAACATTCCAAACGAAAAGAAAATAGAAAGAATCTCCATATTGCTTGAAACACTAAAAACCCTATACAGAGACATAAAAGGGAGAAGAGAAGATTTATCACCAGTATTCATAATTGGTGGTATATACAACAGCGGCAACCCATTCTTTTACAACAAGATTGAACTTATACCAACAAGAGAATCATTAAAAATAAACACAAAAATAATAAATGACATTCTAAACAAAGACTTTAACGGCAAAAAAGTGAAAGATAATACCTACATAGGAAAAGTTGACGGAATATTCAGCAACATAAACGAAATAGAATTACCTTCTGAGAGGATACTAAGTGTAAATGACTTTTTCAAAAAGATCAAAGAGCTAGTAAAAGATATATACAAGTAATTATGAAAGCACTAAAGTTAAAAATATACCAAAATATGTGTAATTACCGCAAAGAAGGGAGCTTTAGATACATTGAAACTTACCCGTTACCTACTCCTTCAATGATAAGGGGAATGATACATAATGTTTTAGGGCTAAAAGAATACAAACCTCTACTCATCTCAATACAAGGAGAAAGCCAAGGAATAATAACAAACCTACAAAGAGTATACAAATTTGACAGGGATCCAAAATCAAGACCCGAAAACCCATATAGAGTAATAATTGGCGAAAGTGAGAAAACAGCAACTCACGGAATAATGTTTTTAGACCTACATTTAAACATTAACCTAATAATACACATATCTTTTGAACATGAAAATGGAAGCCTCTTAGAGGAACTACTAAAAAAGTTACAAAGTGATATTGTAATAATTGGTAGAAATGAAGATTTCGCACTTATTGAGCACATAAAGATAGTTGATGTAGAGGAAAGCCAAGATGTCACATACACAAAATACAATATGTATGTCAAAGAAGAAAATATAAATAAAAGTACCTCACAGTTCATAAGGTACAGACTACCCTTCTGGTATTATGAAGTTTCATCGCCAAAAGACAACAGAGTATTCAGTTTTGTTGATGTATACTATGTAGGTAAAGAAACAGAAGTAATGAATATCATGTACGACTCAGAAGGAGATATCGTTTGCTTCATACATGGAAACAAAGAATAAAATGAAAGAAAAACTTATAGAAATAATGTCAAACCACTGGGCAAAGGATAAAGGGGAGACGATAGAAGAACATACAAACAAAGTACTGAAATCTTTTGAAATTTTGACAAGGTATGCTAACTTTAGTAAAGAAGAAAAAGAAATAATAAGAGAGTTAATATTCTTTCATGACTTGGGTAAGGTTCAGCCATCCTTTCAGAAAAAGGTAGGCAATCCATTATTCAAAGACTTTAAAGATTCTGATATACCGCATGAGCTAATTTCCCCATCGTTTGTATGGCAAGATAAAAGGAAAGAAATAAAAGAAAATCTCTCAAAAATGGGACTTGATAAAGAAGAGTTATTCAAGTTATTTGTATTTTTAATAATTTCGCATCACCGAAGAGGTGATGATATTTATAACGATGAAAAAATCGACGAAAAAATAAAAAAAGCAATTGACTACTTAAACAACTACTTAAAAGAAAAATTCAATATTCAACTAAATCTAGAACACTATTACAGAGTAAGTAAATTAGTAAAACTCTTCAATGATTTCAACAATCATCAGATAGAGAAATTTTTTCCATACAGAGTTAGATGGTTAGGGGCACTAATCAAGAGCGATTACTCAGCTTCTGCCGAAATTGAACCAGAAACACCATTTGAAGGCGAATACTCAAAAAAATTCTTAAACTTCGTAAACGAAAAGAAATTTAAACTTAATGATTTTCAAATCAAAGCAGGTGAAAACTCAGACAAAAACATAGTGCTTATTGCTTCTACCGGTATGGGGAAAACAGAAGCATCAATGAACTGGATAAACGGAAGCAAAGGGATATATCTTCTAGGTATCAGGACTGCTGTCAACGAGGTATTCAAAAGGTATAGAAATGTTTTTGGAGAAAAGAATGTAGGGCTATTACATGGTGAATCGCTATATTTTTTGATAAGAGAAGACAATGACAAAGATTTTGAAACAAAGATAGAAAAGGTTAGGAAATTATCATATCCCATCACCATTGCCACAGGTGACCAATTAGTAACAAGTGTATTCAAATATCCTGGCTTTGAGTTGAATTATCTAACCTGTAGTTACTCAAAAATTGTAGTTGATGAGATACAAAGCTATGAGCCATCGTCAATAGCATCCATAGTTGTATTTCTAAAAGAGATACACAAACTCGGTGGAAAATTCATGTTGATGACTGCTACAATGCCACCATTCGTAAAAAAAGAATTTGAGGAACTAGATAATGTTGTTTTCCTGGGTCCATACTTCACAAACCTAAAAAGACACAAAATAAAAATAATAGACGAAGATATTAATAACTCCAACGAGCTAACAAAAATAATTAAAAATAACCAAGACAAAAAAATCCTCATAATTCTAAACACTGTAAAGAAGGCACAGGAGATTTACAGCAAACTCAGAGAAACAGAACTAAAAACAAAAGTAAACTTAATCCACTCTAGATTTATACAAAAAGACAGAAGAGAAAAAGAAAATACCATAACTAATACTATCTACCCATCAATATGGATAACAACTCAAGTTGTTGAAGCATCAATAGATATTGATTTTGATATTTTAATTACTGAATGCTCATCAGTTGAAAGTCTATTACAAAGGCTTGGAAGATGCTACAGAAAAAGGGAGTACAACTTAGATACACCAAATGTATACATATTTAAACCTGACAAAAGCAATATATACGATCGCAGAATCGTACAAAGGACATGGGAGATATTAAAAAACTATGATGGTAAACTAATTACTGAACCTGAAAAATACGAAATAATGGAAAGCATATTTAGTAACATTGACGATACAGAATATTACAATGACTACCAAAAGAAAAAAGGACTTTTGGAATTAGGATACTCAACAAATTCTAAACAAGAAGCATTTCAGGAATTTAGAGGGATAGTTAATAATTACTCAATAATACCAGAAAATGTTTTTATTGAAAACAAAGATAAAATAGAAGAACTATTATTCTTCATAGATGATAAAAATAAATCGAGATACGAAAGATTTAAAAAACAAGCCGAATTCATGGATTATATCATACCAATACAGTGGTTCTACGGTAAAAAACTAACCGTAGTAAGTCCAGGATATTTCGGAATAGATAGCGATTTTTGTGGAAGACATGGAATACAAATACTGCAAAATTGCGAGTATACATTTGAAAAAGGATTAGTCTTTAAAGATGAAGAGATAAATAATAACATAATTGATTGATTATGGAAGAAATTAATTTTAAGTCATTAAAAATAAGTGGTCTTAAGATAAACTATTACTATATATGCCATCGCAAACTTTGGTTTTTTGATAAAGGAATAACAGCCGAAAACACATCCGAAAGAGTAAAAATCGGTAGACTACTAACGAACCAATCCTATCAATCCTACAAAAAAAGAGAAATATTAATTGACGAAACAATAAACCTTGATATAGTAAGCAAAGAAGAAGTAATAGAAATAAAACTTTCAAACAGGTTAGAAGAAGCCCAAAAAATGCAACTTCTTTATTACCTCTACTACCTAAAAAAGCTAGGAATTAACAAAAAAGGTATACTCGTATACCCAAAACTCAAAAAAAGAGAAGAAATCGAACTAAAGCCAGAAGATGAAAAAGAAATAGAAAACGCACTAGTTAGGATAGATGAAATAACAAAATTAAAGAGCCCACCACCACTAGAAAGAAAACCTTTCTGTACAAAATGCTCATACTACGAACTTTGTTTCTCAGGAGAGGTATGAAATGGCTAGGGACTATTATATTTTCAGTAGCGGTGAAATAAAAAGGAAAGAAAATACCGTTTTCATTCAAAACGAAAAAGGTGAAAAAAAGTACATACCAATAGAAGACATTGAATCAATACACTTATTCGGTGAAGTCTCACTAAACACAAAGTTTTTAAATTTCATTTCCCAAAACAAAAAACTAATCCACTTTTACAATTATCACGGCTTCTACTCTGGTAGTTTCCTACCTAGAGATACCAATGTTTCAGGTGAATTACTAATAAGACAAGTAGAATTCTTTCTAGCCCCCGAAAAGAGGTTAGAATTAGCAAAAAAATTTTTAGAAGGCGCAGCCTTCAATATCATAAAGAACCTAAAAAACTACTCAGGAACAGATGAGCATATAGAAAAGATAAACGAAGAACTCAGAAACCTTGAAAAGGCAAAAGATATTTCACAAGCCATGGGATGCGAGGGAAGAATTAGAAGTACATATTACGATGCTTTTAATGTAATCCTAAAAGAAGGTTTTTCAATGGAAAAAAGAGAAAAGAGGCCACCAACAAACCCGATAAATGCTCTAATTTCATTCGGCAATAGCCTAATGTACACCCAAGTTTTAAACGAAATCTACAAAACACAACTCAACCCAACGATTAGTTATTTACACGAGCCAAGCAAAAAGAGATATTCTCTTTGTCTTGATATTGCCGAAATTTTTAAACCCGTGGCGGTAGACACGGTTATATTTAAGTTAGTAAACAATAAAATGATAACTCTAGATGACTTTGAAAGTGATGTTGGGTACTGCTACCTAAATGAAGAAGGAAGGAAAAAGTTTGTAAAGGAATTTGATACCAAATTATCAACGACAATCAAGCACAGAAAACTGAAAAGGAATGTGTCATACAAAACACTGATAAGGTTAGAGTGCTACAAACTAATAAAACACTTTGTTCAAGATGAGGTATACAAGCCTTTCAAGGTTTGGTGGTGATATGGCATACTTTATAGTTACATACGATATTGAAGAAAAGAGAGTAAACAAGGTAAGGAAGGTGCTCAAAAAATATTTTACTTGGGTACAGAATTCTGTTTTTGAGGGAGAGATAACCGAAAGCAATTTAGAAAAGTGTAAAACCGAACTGTCAAAGGTTATGAAAAAAGAAAACGATTCTGTTTACTTCTACGAAGTTGAGAATAGAAACAACTTAAAGAAGTTTGTTTTAGGAATTGAGAAGGACATGACAGGTAACATTTTGTAATTATTTTTATACCGGAGAGGCTCCGCCTCTCCGAAAAAATCTTAATTTTTTAAGTTTCCCTAATGTATAGGGGTAGGATGCGAAGTATCCCATTCGTTCAAGTATTCTTGAGAGTGAAGAGAGACGAAATTTCCATTCATAAGGTGTTGGAAGGCCATACCTTCTTTCAGCAATTAGGAAAGTGTAAAAAGGTAAAACCTCTCTACATAAATTAGGGCGGGTGCTGAATAGCACTTTCTTAGTGCTTAATAGCATGAAAAAGATATAGGGTTTTAGGAACTAAGTATCCCAACATTAAAAAGGGTATGGTGCTGAATAGAGTTTTTTTAAGTGTTTAAAAACTCCTCTAATAAAAAGGTATTGGAAAGCGAAGCTTTCCAACGAGTGCTTATTAGCACTTTCTCAATGAGGTGCTTATTATCACTCTTCAATTAAAAACATACAGGGTGTTGGGATACGAAGTATCCCA
>JAPYWX010000121.1 GCA_028276145.1 Spirochaetota bacterium | reverse complement strand
GCATTTTGGGGAGTTGTATGATGTGTTGAAGGGTGCGATAAACGATTTGGTTAGGGTGAGTAGGGATTTACCGGAGTTGATGGAGGGGATAAGGAAGGTAAAGGCTGAGCTAGATAAGTTTAAGGTGTCTAGCCATAAATCGGGTAAGGTCAAGTCAATAACTGTCGTTGAGTAGTAGTGACTGATTTTTTTAGAAATTCACTTATTACGATAATATAATTTTGTTATGAAGAAAATTCTTTACTTAATGACTGTTATAGTTTTAGGTGTTTTCCTAATGTCTTCTTCGTACCTTGCTAAGGCTATATTTGAGCAAGGACAGAAATACTACGAAGCTGGGGACTATGATAGAGCTATATCTAATTTTGTTATTGTGATTAATGATTATCCTGAAACAGAGTTTTTTGCTAAAGCTTCTTTGTACCTAGGTGTTATATACTATGACCTTAACGAAAGAGCACAAGCTAAAAGGTATCTTAACCTATGTATTAGAAGAGTGCCAAAAGGTACTCAAGAATGGATTAGTGCCACTGAACTATTGGCAACGATATATTACGAAGAAGGAAATAACGAAAAAGCAAAAGAACTTTTTAACACCTTGGGTAAATATTCAAGTAAAAGGAAAATTATTGATACATCAACAAGAAAAATTGAAGACAGTGCTATTCAGCACGGTGCTATTCAGCACAAAGAAAAAGTTATTACTGAGTCTAAAACTCCTAAACCTCAAGAGGTTAAACCTCAAGAGGCTCCTCAGAATTATTCTTATGTGACAAATTACATTACTAATCAGGCAGTTCCTGTTGTAACGAATGTAGTTGTTATTACGAATTATGTTACGAATTATATTAGTACTAGCACCGACTTTGTCGGTGTTAATGTAAGTAATGTTCCAGGTTCACTTGTTACAAATCTTAAAGAAATACAAGAAAAGGTATCAGAAATAAAAGAAAAGGATGAAAATTTAGAGGAGTTGAATAGGCTTACTGATATAAAAAACAGGCTTTTAAAGTTATCGGAGAAAGCTTTGATGATACAAGAACTTTTGTCAAATGGAGAGGTGAGAACAAATTATGAGAAGGGTGAGTAATTTTTTAATTTTTATAGCTTTAATTTTTATTTTTTCGTTTGGTGCTAGTGGCGAACTTGTGAATTTTAAAAACAAATATCTTAGTTTATTTATTGATGATATGAATTATCGTTTCACATTACAGAGAGAGGATTTGCCTTCTAAGGATTATTCTAGGGATTTACTTTTTTACAACGTTCCGCCAACATCTTATGTTTCTTTTTTGGTAGGTAACCTTGCTTATAGGCCTAATGAAGGGACTATTATAAAACCTTTGAGTAAAGATGGTAATTCTCTGAGTTTCTCTATTGGGATTGGTGGGGTTGTTTTTAGTGTTAGTTTTTCGTTTGTTAAGAATGGTGCTTCACTTGTTGAGGATGCCTTAGAAATTTCTGTTGATTTTACTAATGTTACAAATGTTAGCTTAAATACAGGAATTAGGTTTTTGCTTGATACCGTTTTCGGTGAGGATAATCCTTCGTTACCAAAGTTTTACCTTGACGGTAGAACACCTATTGATTACGAACTCCTTATAACTAGGGACAATATGATTTCTTATATTGTATCAACTAGTGATATAGATGGGGTAAATAAATTATTCATTCATTGGTATGGTAATACTCCTACGAGGATACTTTTCAGTAATTGGAGGAAACTTGATATAACTGATTGGTACTCCGAGCCTTCAACTTTCCTCAAGTATAGGTTTTCTGAAAACAGTAGTCCTGATTGTGCAGTTGCTATATTTTTTGAAGGTATACAGCTTAATCCGGGTGAGAGTAAAAATGTTAAGGTTGTTTTAGCTTTAACTTCTTATTATCCGTATGTACAGAAGGAAGAGCCTAAACCTAGTATGGTAGAGGTTCCTTCAGTTCCTGAGACACCTAAACCTGTAGAGGAACCTAAAGCTTCTGAAACTCCTAAATCTAAAGAGAGTGTAGTTTTTGTGACTAATTTTGTTTACTTAACTAATGAAGTTAGAGAAGTAAAATCTGAAGTAAAGACACAGGAAATAGTACGGGAGATACCGAAAACGAATGAATTTGTTATTACGAATGTTGTTACTGAAAAAAGGTTGATGCAGGATGAGGAAATAGTTAGAAGGATAAGCAACATAGAGGAGAAAATTGAGAAGCTTTCAAGTAGTATGGATTTTGTTTTATCTCAACTTACTAACAAGGGCAAAGCCCTTGATAAAAAAGAAGAAGAGGATGTTGATAGAATAAAAAAATTAAAGATAGCGATGGCTAAACTATCAAGAACCATGGACACGATAACCGAGAGAGTAGCAATAATAAATGAGTACATAAACATTAGAAAGAAATTTTCTGACAAGAGAGTTATAGTTTACTCGGAAGAGGAATATAAGAGAGATTTGGAGATGATAGAAGAGATATCTAAAGAGCTTGATGAGGTTATAGAGATTTTGAAGAGATTAAGAAAGTAATTTTAGTCCTTTTAGCAGTAAGTCTTTGTCTATTATCTTGTTGGGTAGGTTTACGAAAGGAAATATCCTGTCTGATAGTCCGCCAGTGAATATTATTTTTGGGTTTTCCTTGCCTATTTCTTTTAGTCCTTCTACTATTATCCCTTCGATTGCTTTAGCGAATCCTATTATTATTCCTGACCTTATACACTCTTCTGTTGTTTTACCTATTACATTCTTTGGGGTTTCTAATGAGATTTTGGGTATTTTTGAGGCTTTTTGGAACATTGCATAGAGAGAGGTATTTATACCGGGTAATATTGCACCACCTAAATATTTACCATCACCGACGAAATCAACTGTAGTAGCCGTGCCAGTGTCTACTATTACTGAATCCAAGGAATAAAGTTCTCTGCTTGCGAATGATACGACTATCCTGTCGCTTCCTATTTCATTTCTGTTTAAGTAGTCAATTTCCATTGGTATGTCGTTTGTTGTGATAAACTTAGGTAATATACCTAATATTCTTTCAATGCCTAATCTGAATTGTACATCTACTTCAGGAACTACACTTGATATAAGAACTTTTGATATGTTTTCTGTTTTTTCTCCTAGCAAATTCAGTATGTTCCATACGGTTATTGATACTTCATCTACTGTTATGTTGTGGTTTGTTGTTATTCTGAAGTGCTTGAATTGAAAATCGCTTTTATTTTCAGTGGATAACCCTATGACTACATTTGTATTTCCTATGTCTATACAAAGAATTTTTTTCATTTGAAGAGCCTTAGGTCCCTGAATATTATGTTGAAGATATCGTTGAATATTATGAATATTGACAATATGATTATTGCTATGAAGCCAATTGTTTCTATGACTCCTATCACTGCTGGGCTAGGTTTCTTCCTCGTTGTTGCTTCTATTCCTGATATTACTATGTGCCATCCGTCAAGCCCCGGAAATGGTATGAGATTGAATATACCTATTGCCATGCTTATTACTGCTACCAAAATCAGCAGGTTTTGTAGTGCTATTTTGCTTTGTATGAAGTTGCTCATGTAGTAAACTATTCTTATAGGTCCTGCTACCGAAGATTGAAAGTCTATTTTACCTGTGAATAGTAGCCTCATTCCGTTGATTACCTCAATTAGTTTTTGGTTTGCAAATCCGAATCCCTTTACAAATGCTGATAATATATTGCCTTCTTTTTCTTCAATTACTACGGTCATTTCCTCTGGTATTTTGGGAACTATTCCTATGTAAAACCTTTTGTTTTTTTCATCAAATTTGGGTTGTACACTAAACGTTAGTTCTTTGCCTTCTCTCAGTACTGTAATTTTTATTTCATTTTTCCCGTTTTCTCTTATTATTTCCGATGCTTTGTTAAAAGATGATACTTTAGTGTCGTTTATTTTGAGTATGATATCGTTGCTTTTTAATCCTATTTCCTCAGCTGGTGAGCCTTTGATTACATCTCCTATTATTGGAGGTATGAACATTGATATACCTAGTCCCCCTTCAAGGTTTATGAAGTTCTTTGGGATGTATACTTTGTTTGTCATTTCTTTGCCGTTTCTCTCAAAGATTATTTCTACATTTTGGTCCATCAAGTAAACTAGAGTTGCTTCAATCTGCTGGTATGTTTTTATTTCTTTGTCGTTTATTTTCTTTATTATATCTCCTGTTTGTAGTCCTGCTAAGCTGAAGTAGTTTATGCCTTTCGATTTTTCAATGTATATTTGGGGTTTCACTCCTATTATTGTGTACCCTGTGAATAGGATGATTGACGAAATGATTACTGCAAATAGGTAGTTGCCTAATGGCCCGGCAAGTGCTATTAAAGCTCTCTTGTATGGGCTTGTTCCATAAAATGAAGTTGGGTCTTCTATGTTTGCATCCGATGGATTGTCACCTTTCATTTTCACATATCCACCTAATGGAATGGCACTTATTCTAAAGTCAACATCTCCAGTTTTAAATCCCCATATTCTTGGTCCGAATCCTATAGAGAATATTTCTACCTTAACTTTGGATAGTATAGCCACTATAAAGTGCCCTAGCTCGTGTACTAGAACTATCAAACTGAGAAATAGGAGTGCTACGATTATAGATATTAATGTCTCCATCTCTATAACCTCTTTTTTTATAATTATAACAAATTTGGTTTGAACTTTGAAATTCCAAGTGCTTATAGCACAAAGTGCTTATAGCACTTGTGCTAAATGACACTTGTGTCAATGGTACTTTCTTATTACAATTTATAAAAGTGCTTAGTGCTAAGCGTTTCACTATTTGGAGCACTTTTTGATTGTGAGTGTTCCTGAAAGTGAAGAGAGACTAAGTCTCTATGAGACAGAGTTTCTATGAGACTAAGTCTCTATGAGATGGAATCTCTTCAGATAATTAGGGTGGTATTATTAAGTATAGAGAGGA
>JAPYWX010000119.1 GCA_028276145.1 Spirochaetota bacterium | reverse complement strand
GCTTATTAACTGATAGTTCATCTCATCAACGGGAGTTCCTTCGATAATCCTAATTCCTATATTGTAGGCTAAGTTGAATTTTTCTTTTTGAATTAAAATTTTCATTAGAAAGAATGAAGCTGTGATATTTTTGTCATCAGTGAGGATTATCTTTTTACATATTTCTTCAATTTTTTCAACATTCCTTGTATTTGCAAGGAGGTATAGGAATGATTCTAATACTCTTATCTCGTTTATCTCTCTTTTATCTAGTAATTCATCGTATTTTTTTGTTTCTTTTGCCAGACTTTTTTCGTCTATTTGACCATTCAAGAATGCTTCGTTTAGAGCATCGAACGCTTTTATATAGAACTGTAAAGGTGAGTTCTCATTTTGTACTATTACTTTGTCTAATAGCTTGTATGCCTCAAGGTATTTTTGATTGTTGAATAGCGATAAAGCTTTGGCATAAGTTGTTTGTAGCTCATCAGAGTATGAATTAGTTGATATAACTACTAAAGCTACTAGTAGAATAGTAAGAAGGGCTTTTTTCATTAATTTATCCTATTTTGTAGTGTTTTAGTACCTTCTCTTTTATTTTCCACTTACATTCTGTTCCTGCTTTGAATTTTACCATGTCACCCTTTTTGAAGTTTACTTTGCTTCCATCTGGAAATTCTACCTCTACCTCACCTTCAAGCAAGTAAAAGGTTTCATCTTCGTCATAAAACCATTCAAATTCACTTTGTCCTTTTTGCCATGTTGGGTATTGCTTTATTTCCTCTATCTCCTCAGGTGATGGCTTCCAGATCTTCACCCTCTCTTTCATATCCTCCCCCTCAAGTATAACTTAATTATAAACCATTCAAACATACCCCCTCAATAATGTTTCCAAAAGAGAATCACTTTATTATGGTTTTTTAACTTGTAGAACAGTTTAGGTGAGATTAGAATTATTTTATTTGTTTTAGCATACAGAGAGAGGCTTAGCCTCGAGGCTTAGCCTCTCCGCTATGAAAGAAAGAATAACTTTTATTAAATTAAAAAATTATGTTAACTTGTTTGTTTATACAAAAAACAACCAACAAAACACATCCAATCCTTAAATTACCCTTCCAAACAAAAGTTTTAGATAACTAAAATTTGTTATAAGTTATGTAGAATTAAATAAAGCTACTCATAAAAAATTCTAATCTTAAGACATGTTGAGGGTGTTTGCTCTTTTTAGAGATGAAGGAAATAGGGTATATTTGGTATTGTTTTCTCTTTTACTATTTAGGTCATTGAAGCTTTTTGTTTTTTTTACTTTGATTGGTGTTACTCCTCTTTGGTATAAGCTTTTAGTTACGGTTGTGACGGGGTATATACTTCTTTTTATTTTCTTAAGGAGAAGGTGGCTTACGGTTATTTTCTTTTTAGTTGAAGATTTTTGGATTCTTCTTAATGCTGTGTATTACATATACTTTGGTCATTATTTCCATTTGATTAGTTTTTTCTATCATCTTGAGTCTAATTTTAATTCTGTTAGAGAGAGTTCTTCTTTCCTTTCGGCTGTAAATGTTGTTTCTTGGGTTGATAGGTTTTTAATTGTTTTGATTGATTTGCCTTTTGTTATTCTTATATTGACTAATAAAATTTTTGAAGGAACCGTGAGGTTTCTTAGAAGTTTGTATGCTAAGGTTATTTTTGCTTTTTCTCTTGCTCTAATACTATTTGTTGAGATTTTCAATGTTTTATCCAATAGAGGGATGGTTAATTTGTTAGCTAAGGCAGTGTCGCAGGATATAAGCTACAAAGATGAAAAGCTCTTTATTACATACTATGGTACGCTATTCATGAACATTGTTGATATAGTTTACTTAATTGATGACAAACTGGTTTATAGGATAGTTGATTATGGCAGAGAATTAAAATTTGATGAAAGAGGGAAAAAGAAGAATATAATAGCAATTCAGGTTGAAAGTTTGGATTCCAGTGTTGTTTTTACTGATTACAAAGGAAAGCCGATTACACCTTTTTTGAGGTCATTGGCAACGAATTCGTTGTTTTTCCCTATAACTGTAAGTTATCACTTTGCGGGGTATACTTCAGATGCAGAGTTTACAATTTTGAATAGTTTACATCCTCTAAGACAGATACCTTCAATGAAGTATTGGAAAGATGATAGAAATTCTTTAGCAAGAATTTTTAGTGAAAATGGTTACAAAACTTGGGCATTTCATGGGAACAGTGGAGTGTTTTTTGGTAGGAATGAAGCGTATAAAAGATGGGGGTTTATTGAATTTTTTGATATTCACGACATGAGCCTTGAGGAATCAGGTTGGGGTGCTAAAGATGAAGATGTTTTTGAATTCGTAAAAAATTTTTTGTTGACAAACACTAATGATAATTATTTTGCCTACATAATAACCATGTCTAGCCATGGTCCATTTACATTAGTTGATAATTACTACACTAATGAGCTTTTTGATGATATTGAAAATGAAGTTGTCAGAAATTATTTTAATTCAATTTCGTATGTTGATAGTGTACTTTCTAATTTCGTTGCTTTTGCTAAGAGGAATTTTAAGGATACTGTATTATTCATATATGGTGATCATCACTCTTCGGTTGGTGATAGTGAATATTATAGAAGGTCAGTTTCTTATGTGGATGGTAGATTGATAGACATTGTACCGCTTTTCATTATTGGTGAAGGGTTCAAGGGAATTGTTCATGAACCTGTTTCTTTTCTTAGTATTGCTCCTACTATGATTGATGTAGCAGGTGTGAAAGCTAAAATTAGGACTAAAGGCGTTTCTTTGATTAGAGGGACAGAAAAAAGCATATATCATATGGATGAGTACATACCAGCCTACAGAATCAAAGAAGGTTTGAATTTTTACTTATCTTCTGAAGTCAAATAAACTACTGCTGATACACCTATCACTATTCCGAGTACCATTACTGCTATTTTCCTTGGCTTCATGAGCTTTAAAAATTCTTCCTTGAATTGCTCTGACATGAGCAAGTACGAGATGGTAAGAAAAATGAAAGTAGCTCCTAGTACTATTAGATTCCATTTAATTATGTTCTTTAGCTTTTTGTTCATAATTGAAAAATATAAAAATACTACCTAAAAAGTCAAGAATTTAGAAGCCAAGACTTTAAAAGCCAAGACTTTAGAAGTCAAAACTTTAAATTTGTGTTGAAAAATTCACAGGCCATGTCAGGCTAGTGCCTGTTTCTTAACAGGCTAATGTCTGTTTTTTAATCTAAGACTAAGAAAGTGCTATATGGCACAAATGCTATGAAGCACCCCTTAAAATTCTAAGGAAGGCTATTGCCTCCCTTAACCCTCCTTAGTAAATAGACACTTTTACCTAACACGTAGAAATTGGAACTTCTTTAAGAACAATCTAAAAAGTATTATTAAGTAATTGATTGTAGAGAAGTTTCGCCTCTCTAATGTTTATAAAAAGTACCATTGAGCACTAGTCGCTAATTAGAAAGGTGCTGTTAGGCACTCACCCATCATTATTTTTCGTAGAGCAGTTTTACATCTCTATACTCTCCAGGTTAAGGGGCTTAAAACACGGGTTTATATAGCAAACAGAATTTTGGTTATTTGTCGAAGTAAGACTTTGAAGTGTTTTGTTGAATAATACACATCCGGTTTTGGCTTCCTGTAATATTTTTGAAAACTTGTAATTACTTTTGATAGATAAGTAGACTAGAAAAGGTTTCTTGTATCATGGGTTCATAATAAGCCTTGTAAGTACATAACAATTGGTAAAACTGTATATTTTGCAATTAGTATTGCTGAGAGTGCTCCTACTATGTTGATGACTATTCCGTAGGATGATTCTAAAATGATAAGTATTTTATTCCTTGTGCTATCGGGGAGGATATTGAATATTAGCCAGAATCCGTCAAGTGGTGGGAGAGGGATTAGGTTGAATGCTCCTAAAACGAAGTTTATAGCCATAGCGTACCAAATTATTAATTTAGCAACTTCTCCAAGGTTGAAGAAGTGTAAAATTAAAAACATCAACACAAACAGAATAAAGTTTGATATTGGTCCTGCCATAGCGGTTATTATCCATCCAGTCCTTATGTTTTTGTAGTTTCTTGGGTCTATTGGTACAGGTTTAGCCCAGCCAAATATGATACCTATGTTTGATATGACAAGTAGAAGAGGCAAAAAAATACTACCTAGCGGGTCAATGTGCTTTATGGGGTTTAATGTCAATCTGCCTGCTTCTTTTGGTGTTGGGTCACCGAGAGAGTACGAAACAAAACCATGTGCTAACTCATGAATTATTATGGAAATTATTAATGTAGCTATTGCTAGAAGGGTGATTAGTATTTCAATCACCTTATTTCCTTAAGCCAAGTTTCTTTATTAGTGCTTCGTACCTGTCAGGGTAATTTTCTTTTAGATAGTTAAGAAGTCTTCTTCTTCTACCTACTAGTTTTAAAAGTCCTCTTCTTGAGTTTTTGTCTTTTTTGAATTTTTTGAAGTGCTCATTTAATGCTTCAATTCTTGCTGTCATCAGAGCAATTTGAACTTCTGGAGAGCCAGTATCGCCTTCATGTATCTTATAGGTCTCAATTATAGCTTTTTTAACCTCTTTAGGCAACATATCCACCTCTCAAAGATAAATACATTATAAATAACATATATGATTTATCTCAACTTGTGTGCTTAATAGCACTGTGTGCTTAATAGCACTATGTACTTCATAGCACTTTGTGCTTAATAGCACTTCTTTATTTAATTGTTCTGGTGGGGAGAAGGGTAAAATCCCTTTCAATAAGATAGGGCGATTGAGATGCTTAAAACATTTTCTTATTAAAAATTGGAGAGTTGTAGAGAGGTGAAACGTTTCTTCAAACAGTTAGGGTGGAGGGGAATATTGATAAAAATAAGAAGAGATGAAGTCTCTTTCTTGAATTGAGGTGCTACTAATGATTAAAATTAATCAATGAAACTCATAAGAAATTTGGTTTCTTTGCTTTTTGTTTTTGTCTTTCTTTTCCATTTTATTTTTTTT
>JAPYWX010000117.1 GCA_028276145.1 Spirochaetota bacterium | reverse complement strand
ATGACCTAAAATGTGTTGAATTACATTCGCATGCTTTTTTATATTAGACCTTCTTGAAAAGGCTTTGTAGAACATCTCAACATACATTTTAAGTGTTATTTCTAATCCATATTTTTTCCAATTCCCAACCATGTTCCCCATCTGCTTTAATGAATTAGGATCATACAACAACAACAAATACTTTTGTTGCTGATGAAATCTCATAAGATCATTTATATCTTTACAATTAGATTTTAAATACCTTAACCTTGCAAAAGAAAAAATCTTTGTGAGAAAATCTCTCCTTATCCAATAATCATTAAGTCTCCCCTCGCTTTCCACCGGCAAATATGGAAATCTCTCAATAACTTTCTGAGCAAACAAACCATTACTTTTTGCATTTATTAATCCTATCAAATTTTCTTGATATAGCTTAGCATCTTTAACTCCGCAGCTTGGAGACTTTGATTTAAGCACAAAGCCATCCACCTCACCAACAGAAACTAAAAATCTATCTGCAAAACTTAAAATATCATCAGTATAATCCCTCATACTAGAAGGCTCAATCATCCTTATACTATCACCTTTTTTATATAAGACTACCGGAGGTCTCGGTACAGACATACCAATATCTACCTCCGGACAAACAGAAATATAATCAATATACTTCATTAGCCTTCTAGTGAAATCATCCTCTATAATTCCACCGTTATACCTCACATAAGCTATATTCAAACACCTGCTCAAAACAATCCGCGGTCTTATTTCAAATTTTTCAGACATTTGAACACAAATAATTATAAATTATAATTTATCTTGAATTTTGAAATTAAAATGTTGCTTTGAAAATACTTGCTACTTTATTCGCTTTTTTGATGGAGTTTGTGGCTTATCTTACCCATAAGTATTTTATGCACGGAATACTTTGGAAATTAGGTAAATACCTCCACAAAAACACAAAAAAGGCTTCTTCTAAAAAATTCAGAAAAACCAGAAGCTTTAGTAAGAATACCGATAAAAGATTTCTATGATAAGTTCGGAAAATTGATAAAGTTATTAGAGCCACTTAATCATGATATGAAGCCCATATTCGAAAGTTACGAGGTAATAAAAAACTACATAGCCTACGAAAAGATTAAATATGTTCTCATTGAAAACTACAAAGTATTGTGCGAAGTACCAGAAGATAAAATAAGAAATAATTTGAATAAAAGAGTCAGAATTGTTTATTCATATGATTATAGATTTGACCAAGATATACAAGAAGAGGTTATATATCCGAAAATTTTAGAAATAGAAAATGAGTAACTTTATAGATGACCCCAATAAAATACTTTCGTTCTTAAAAAGACTTAGAGCTTCCAACATAAACATTGATGTAATATACCAAAATAAAAAAACAAGAGGCATTGTAAGATATGTAGGAGAATTCAGTTTCGAAGTTTACTGTCTAACAAAGTTCGATATAGAAAAACCAGAGATAGAAATAGAATTCAACTTTGAAGGTAAAACTTATCATTTCTCTACAGAACTTCTGAATCAAAAGGACACAGTACTCCTCTTAATGATACCCGCGAGGATAGATATTTGGACTCAAAGAAAATACCCGAGAAAAAATGTCTACGGACAAGCATTCGTAAGTATATCCTTCATAAAACCTATTGAATACACAAGTGAAATTGAGAGACTACCCGAATTAGAAGGAATCCCCGAAAACCTAAGAGACATAAAATCCGAACTTGATAAAGAAACCCCAGACCTAAAGAAGATAGTTAACATGATTTTAAGAGAAATATCAAAAATGAGTAACAGCTACGATTTCATATTCTATAAGAGAGGAATGACATTACCCTCCTCAGCAATCATATCAATGATTTTCAAAAAACCATTGCTTGTTGAAGACACAACAAACCTAGAAAGCTATATAACAACATATGAAAATTTCAACATAGTCACCTACGGTGACTATATGAAAAAAGCCAACTGGGATGAAACAAAAGTACTAGAGCAAATCAAGAAACTTAGGTCAACATTCATGTCACAAAACATTAGAAGTTTTGTATGTGTACCAGTAAGAATAAAGGGGGACACAATAGGTTTCATATTCTGCAAAAAGAGCATTGGGAAATTTACATTAAGAGACGTTGTATATCTAGACGCTCTTAGCTCAATAATCTCGGAAGCATACATAAAAGAAAAGATAAACAATCTAAAAAACTCAAAAGAACTAAAGCTACCTGTAATAGACATAGGTGGCGGTGGATTAAGATTTGAAATAGACGGAATAATAGGCAAGTTAATAAAAGTAGAAGATGCGTTAAGGCTCTTCATAGAAATACAAAACAAAAACATACAAGCCATTGGGAAAGTTATAAGAATAGACACTACTAAAAACAGTTCAAAACTCTGGATAGCATGCCAATTCACCTACATCTCTCCAGAAGACCAACAATTTTTAATATCAATAACATCAAACTAAATAACCAAGTGCCTAGGACACTTGTACTAAATAGCACTTCTTCATTCTCACTTGGAGAATGAAGAGAGGTTAAACCTCTCAAACATAAACCAAACTTGCTATAAATTTGAACCTTTAAATAAACTCACAAGATAATTAATAAAAGGAGGGTGAAATGAAAAATAAATTAATCATAGTTATATTTCTATTCTCTTTACTATTTGCATACTCTTGTGCTTACACTCCGGGAGGAGAGATAATAAAGAAAGGAACTCACGAAGTTTCTGTCTCATTGGGCGTACCTGTTTATTCAAGCTTTCCAACAGTCGGGGTAATGATAACACCATTTCCAGAAATAGGCTATAAATACGGTATAACCGATGACCTAAACTTTTTCATAAGAAATTATCCAATATTTTTTTATATGGGAATACTATTTATTGACACAGGAATCGTAGGAAGAATATACAGCCTTTCACCATACTTACATTTAACAGGATTATTAGGCACTCAGGTTATGGCTAAACTTTTCGAAGGAATCCAATTCTACGGTAACACAGGTCTATTTGTCATAATAGGAGAGAATAACAAATCACATCTATACTTAGGTGGAGATATTGTTGTATTCCCTATAAGAAACTCTCTTGATGTCAACGGTAATGTAAAAGCTGGAGGAATAATAAAATTAAACGAAAATTGGGGTCTTGCTCTAGAACTGTCACTCAACAGCGTAGGTAGAACCACTTTCGTTAATACAGGATTTCAAGGCATAGGCTTTCCAACAATTTACATAGGTGCATCCTATAAATTTGGTAATAAGGAGGCAAAAAATGAATAGGGCAATATACCTTTTAGTATTTTTGTTTGTTGTACTCTCAAGCTGTACGCTTGATAGTGCTCTTTTGTACAATCCAGACAAAGTAGATGAATACTACTATAAGCAAAACGTTTTTTCAGTTGAAGTGGATGGAAACACTATTTATGGTGTCTTCATACCTGCACCTGCCAATAGCCCAATGAGTAACATCACAGTAATATTCTTTCATGGAAACAGCTATTCAATGAATAAATTCACAGATGTAGCATCACTTTTCCAAGATATGGGCGTAAACTTCGTAATGTTTGACTATAGAGGATTTGGCAAAAGCACAGGAAAACCTACAGAAGAAGGATTATACAACGATTCAGAAGCAATCGTAAAATATGTCTTATCAATTTCTAACATAAACACCAATAACATATTTTATGTTGGGTACTCCCTAGGAAGCGCTACTTCTATAGAAACGACATTAAAAATAAAACCAAAAGGATTAATACTAGTAGCAGGCTTTACATCAATGGATGATATGACAGATTACTATACTACATACAGCATATCTGGTGATTGGGTACTAAACGGAAAATATGACAACTTTTCAAAAATTGATAGAATAAATGTACCTGTGCTACTCATACACGGGAATAAAGATACTACTGTCCCATATTGGATGAGTAAAACAAACTATGACAAAGCGAAAGAGCCAAAAAAGCTAGTTATAGTTGACGGTGCAAACCATGGAAACATATTCGTTTACAAAACTTTCTACGATGAAGTTAAGAAGTTTTTAACTTCTTACTCTAATTAGTTTTCAAGCTAATTAGCTTTCAAAAAAATCTAGAGGGATGCTGACGCATCCCTTAAAAACTTATTTTATAATGTTTCATCAACAAATATAGTCTTGAGAATTTCATCGTTTTTGATAAATGCTTTCATTTCCTTTCTCATTTCCTCAACATGTATGGTAGTGTATCTGTTAGGCTTAATTGAAGGTGCATTGTCTATAGCTAAAAGCCAAGCATTAACATTAAACTTTTCTTTTCTAACGAAATTCCAAAACCCTGTTTCATCAAATAGTTCTTTTACCTCATCTTTACGAGGATTGTCCTGTACATTTACAGTAATGTATGTAGCTAAACCAACCTGTATACCATGTAAATGTGGATTAGGCAAAATCTTATCCAATGCGTGAGATATTAGATGCTCAGAACCACTAGCCGGGGCACTATCACCCTCAAGCTCCATAGCAATACCACTCATTATAAGTGAATCAACCAATTTACCGAGAAATTCTTCATCTCTAATGTTAGCAGTCCTAAAATACAAAAGGCTATCAATAGATTTCTCAGATACCATTCTAGCAAAATCATCATGTTTAATGTCAGAATGAGCCTCCTCAAAATCTAAGTCATATATGGCACTTATTTTTGAAACCATATCGCCAATACCTGAGTATATAAAACTCTCAGGAGCACTACCCAATATTTCCGTATCAGCAACAACCCCAAAAGGAATTCTAGACGGTACAGTTGTTCTCCTACCCTCAACAATCAATGAACACAACGGGCTACAAATACTGTCATTAGAAGGAGCAGTCGGGAAAGTAATAACTGGTATTTTTCTTATATACCCAACATACTTAGCAATATCTATAACCTTACCACCACCAATTCCCATAATTACACTTGTCTGAGGGACTTTAAACGCAATATCGTAAATATCGTCTAGCCTGTTTGACTTACCTTCAAACCTACCAATAATTTTTATACCTTCCAAGCTATTTTCTATCCTCTTACCAAATAATTCATATATCCCCTCTCCGTAAAATATCACAATATCATCAAACC
>JAPYWX010000116.1 GCA_028276145.1 Spirochaetota bacterium | reverse complement strand
AAAATATTTGAGAAAAGGAAAGGTAGAGAGTACTTCCCACTTCTTGACTCTGAACCTATCTATAAATCAATAAAATATGTTTTAACTCTAAGGAAGATGATAAACCCAAGTGGTGACCCTAAAGGTGAAGTTGGAGCAGACGGTGCAACAGTTACAGAACTATTTAACTCAGGTAATGCTCTGTTTGTTGTAAATGGCCAATGGTTTAGAGGTGAGATTTCATCTAAAATTAACTATGGAGTTGCTCCTTTCCCAATCATAGATGACTTACCTGGAATAAAAGGTTCGGGCAGAAGAGCTATACCATTCCTAACTGTAGAAGGAATATTCATGTCATCCAATACTAAGAACAAGCAAGCAGCCTTCAAAGTCATGCAATTTATCACAAGCCCGCAAGCCGGTAGAATACTAGCCAAAATAGGTAAACAGACTCCTGCAAACGTCGGTGCATACGGATATTCAGAAGTTAAGAATGACCCAATATCTCAAATATTCATAGAGGCAGCAAAGGAAGCAATACCTATGCCTAATGTACCAGAAATGGCTCTCACATGGTCACCAGCAACAAGCGCTCTTGTTGAGTCCTTATCACTTAATCTTGATGACCCCGAGTTTGACAAGAAAGTCGCAAGTATATGGAAAAAGAGACAAAAAGAGTTGCTCGACCTAATAGAAAAATCCCTAAGAAAGTAAAACCTCTAATAAGAGGAGGTATAACCTCCTCCTACCTCCCTATCATGTTATCAAACCTAGCATCAACAAATCTAACAGGAAGGTTTCTTTGAATGATGTACTTAATAACTAGAAATGACTTTTTGACCTTATCTTCGTTTACTTCATTTCCAAAAAATACCGTTATATCGTAATCCTTATTCATTGCGTAAACCCCTTCTTCCTTGACAACAAAAGCCTTCGGGAAAAACCTACTACTCAGTATTGACGAATCTATCCTAGAAACTATTTTAGAGATTTCCCTAAGAGTCTTTTCATCCCAACTTTCAACAAAAACTACTACAAGATTAGAGAACATCCCCGGCACATATTCATTGACCTCCCTGAATTCACCATCAAAGAATTTATTCACACCACTTTTGTAAACAACTCTAACCACAGGTATCCTGTAAATCACATCAACACTCACAGTATCAGGCGGATACACAACAACATCAACACTTTCTACATCACTACTCAAACCTTTGAGCTTTTCCTTCAGATACAATCTGTCAATCAGAAGAATATTACCACCAACAGAATCCTTTATCTTCTTGTCAATTCCGTCAGGGAAAAAACCTATACTTGAAGAGATCTTAACATTCTTGACGACTAGCCTATCAGAATCAAAGTATACAAGCCAAAAGAAAACAATAAGCAGAATAGAAAGTAAAGTAACTAAAAAAACCTTCACAAAATTCATATTCCAAACCTTTCAGATATAATTTTCTTTATCCTTCTAAGTGAGTTGTCAACATATTTCGTATTTTTATTTATCTTTTCGGCAATTTCTTTATAACTGCTTCCCATAGCTCTCATGTGAAATATCGTCAAATCATCATTTGAAAACAAATCCTGATGCGTCATCATGAAATGTTCTATATCTTTCACAAGTATAGAATTTTCCATATCCTCTAGTGTTACCTCTTTCCTAAAAACACTATCATTATTATCATCGGGTAAAATAACTTCCATCTCCCTGGTTTTTATCTTCTTTTTAACATAATTTATAAGCTTGTTACGAACACAGGCCTTCAAATAAGGCTCAAAACTTGTTCCCCTAGTTTCATCGAAAGTATTCTTAGCAGCAATAGCAGCCTCATAAGCTTCATGCAATAGGTCATCATAGTTCAGGTAACTTTTATAACTTTTGTAAAATACATTGGCTATGGAAGTAGCAATTGATTTAATATCGCTTTCTAGGTCCTTTTGTTTCTTTTTCATATAAGCCAGATTAAAATAATATCTACCAAAAAATATATTAACTTTAGTTCTCTTTGTCAACGATATCAAAGAGAGAGGCTATTGCCTCTATTTATTGCCTCTATCAAAGTATTTAGTGCTACAAGCACTTAAGAAAGTGCTATTAAGAACATTATCTCAAGTAACCCCACACTTATTCTACGAAGAGAGGTCTCAGCTCCCTTCATAGGTGCTAAAAAGCGCTCGTCGAGAAACGAAGTTTTTCAACACATTTCGGTTATTGAGGAGTTATCAAAAACACAATCCCTTAAACAATTAGTTAAAAAGGTACTATAAAGCATTCGTGCTATAAAGCACCCGTGCTATAAAGCACCTGTGCTATGAAGCACCTGTTCTATGAAGCACCCGTGCTATGAAGCACCCCAACTATCCTGCGTTTTTTTGTTAAGACATACTATTAAGCACAATGTACTATTAAGTGCAATGTGCCATAAGCACTCAGTGCTATAAGCACTTAGCGCTATAAGCACTCAAAAAAATTTATTTATACTATAAAGGCGACTTTCTTATAATTCTTGTGAGGAGGGGAACCATGGACGAAAGTAAAAAGAAAATTCTTATTATTGCTGGAATTGGAATTTTAATACTCCTAATCCTAGGACTTGGGTACCTATTAGTCTCTAAAGGTGGTAAAGGCAACATATCAGATAGAACCAAGTTTCTAGAACTTGCAAAGATTTACATGAGAGAAGGTGACTATGATAGAGCTTTAGACTACCTTGACAGGGTATTCTTGGAAAATCCTAACGATCCAGAAGTAGAAAAACTTAGGAAGCAGATAACGCAAATGAAAAGAAAAAAAGAAGAGGAGCTTGCTAAAAGGGAATTAACTGTAAAGGTAGACATACCAAAGGAAAGTATTCCTACCCCACAAACAAAAGTTGAACCTGTAAAAGTTGACAAAACCAAAGACATCAAAGAAGAAGCACAAAGGCTACTCAAAGAAGGAATAAACTACCTAAAGAAAGGAGATATAAACAATGCTCACGAAAGATTTGAAAAATCCTTAGAACTAAATGGAAATGACAATAAAGCCAAAGGAGCATATTCCTATACAACATATAAAAAAGGAAACACTCAAAAAGCACTACAACTTGCTAACGAAGTATTATCATCAGACCCAAACAATCCTTACGCGCATCTAACAAAAGGAAGTATATTTTACGATAACTCAGACTACGAAAAAGCACTAGAAGAATTTGAAAAAGTCATATCATCTGGTGAAGATGATTACGAAATGAGGTATAAGATGGGAATAATTTATTACATGAAAAAGATGTACGAAGATGCTAAAAGAGAATTCACAAAGAGCATAGAACTAAAACCTGACTTTGAAAAAGCACATTACAATCTAGGTTTAACCTACTACGCACTAAACGATATTGAGAACGCAAAGAAGCACTTCAACAATGCCATATCAATAAACCCAACATATTCAAAACCATATATAAACCTCGGAACCATACACTACCTAGAAGGTAACTACGAAAAAGCTCTAGAATACCTACTAGCAGCTTACAAATACGAAAAGCAAAATGATTCATTACTAGTCAAGATAGGTAACACTTACGATAAATTAGGTCAACCAGAAAAGGCTATGCCATATTATGCTATGGCTGTAAAGATAAACTCAAAGAATTTCGGAGCGTTGTACAATCTAGGTAATTCCTACCTATTTGTCAAAGATGACCCAACAATGGCAAGAAAATATATAGAAATGGCATACAATATAAACAAAACAGACCCTCTACTCCTCACTACTTTAGGTAACCTATACCTTAGAGAAGGTGAAGTTGACAAGGCACTTTCACTCTTTAGTGAAGCATTAAAAGCAGATAACAAAATAAACGAAGCATATACAGGTATCGGATTTGCTTACATAAAGAAAGGTAAAACTTCAGAATCCATAAAATTCTTTAACAAAGCGTTATCAATAAACCCAAATGATTATAACGCATACATTGGGCTAGGTGATGCAATGTTCTATGAAGGACTCTATAACGAAGCTATATCGTACTACCAAAAAGCAAGAGAAAAATATCAAAACTCATACAGAGCTATATGCGGACTAGCAAAATCTTATGCCAAAAAGGCTGATTTTAAAAATGCTATAAACTATTACAAAGAAGCAATATCAATAAAAGAAACTCCTGACTTACTTTTTGAGTTAGCAGTAGTATTAGAAAAAAGTGGTGACAAAACCTCCGCTAAAGAGTACTACCAGAGGATAAAAGAAAAATACCCCAACTTTGACAGAATAGACCTTGTAAATAAAGCGCTAGAAAACCTCTAAACAAGTTATTTTTTCTTCAACACATACATTACTATTCCATTACTTGCGAAAAAGCTATAATTTGTGTTTGAAACTGAAAACACACCTTGAGAAAGCCATATCTCATTAACATCGTCACTATTGTTTGCAACAAATGAAAAAGTATACACATAGTTAGTTGAATCTGTGTATATGTATAACTTGTTGTTCCTTAAATCAACTCCCCAAGTATTAGAAACTACACTATTCGTTATCACAAAATAAGAAATCTCATATATATACCCAGAGTAGTTAGAAATATTATCTTTATTCGTCACATAATCGCTAGTGAAGTAATATAACGAATAATTCGGTGAATTATCGTATGACAAAGTGCTGTTAGAGTATATAATTTTACTTAGCTGCCAGTAACCAAATATTTTATTGATGCCCCCTTCTATAGGTTTCTCACTACACCCTGAAACCAGAAATAATAAAGCCAAGGAAAAGAGTGTAAATTTCGTAGCTATAAACCTCATAAGTGAATTTTATACCAAAAACATTATATCGTTCAAAGAATATTTAAGTTAAAGAGAGGCTATGCCTCTCTGAATATAAATATTTAATTCTTCGTAACAAGTGGAATCCTACCAAATCCTCTAAACGCCTGAGTAGATAAAAGTTTACCTAACTTATCATCTCTAACATAAGAATTAACTTGAATGTTCCTTCCTTCCTTAATTACATAATCCCTATCCGGGTAGTTAAAATTCATATAACCTAAGCTTACTGGCTTGCCTTTGCTCTTGTTTATAAAAACAATACTCCCACTCTCTCTATCATACCCGATAACCAAAGCTATATGTGTAAGTTCATCATCCATTAC
>JAPYWX010000115.1 GCA_028276145.1 Spirochaetota bacterium | reverse complement strand
GAGTGATAATAAGCACCTTATTAAGAAAGTGCTAATAAGCACACCCTTTTTAATGTTGGGATACTTAGTTCCTAAAACCCTATATCTTTTTCATTAAAGAGTGCTATTAAGCACTAAGAAAGTGCTATTCAGCACCCTAACTTAACCCTAATAGAGAATTGCTAATCAACACAAGGTACTACTAGGCACAAAGTGATATTAAGCACAACGTGCTGTTAAGCACAAAGTGCTATTAAGCACTTAACTTAGTCGGTGTAAAAGAAGTTTCAAATCTTCACGATTTCCAAGTATCTGGATAAGAAAATGCTTTGTAGAGTGCTTCAATGTTTTGAGGGGTTTTTCAAGGGTGTTAGATAGATGTTTGGAAATGTGTATAGTTAGCTATGTTAATTGTGAAAGAAGATGAATTTTTCCGAATATTGTATTTTAATGAAGACAGCTTTAAAGATATCTTGTGTTATTTCTTTATTAATGCTATCGTATTTATGTTATGGATTTGTGATAGATAAGCTTGATTACTTACATTATGAGTATGTTGAGGTAAGGGAGTTATTTAGAGGTGAGACTAATTACAAGTTACAAATTTATAAAGACGGTGCAGTTGTTTCTGACCTTATAGGTAGGTTTGATATTTTGCCTTCATTTGAGGTAAAGGAAGGAAGGACAAATTTAGTTTTTATATTCGTTCCTTCTTATGGTATTCAGGATGGACAGTATGAGGTTAGGGGATACTCAAATGATGTTCTACTTTTATCAACGAATATTTACTTCCTCTCAAGAATGCAAGCTAAGTTGAATGAGCCTATTACTGCTTTGAATTTTGAAGAGAACTACAATATTACAAACTTGTTAAAAAATTTTTCTACTCTTGGATTTGTAATTGGGGGTAAAGACAATTATGAAAAAGTTTCCACTTCCATAAGACATTTACTTTCAGAGCTTAAGTGTAATACTTTCATTATTTTGGGTGCTCAAACAAGTGGTTTGATTAATAAAAAAGAACTATGGCTGAATAGTACTTTGAATAATACAAAAATCCTTTATTACCTCAAGAATTCTGGAATTCAGACAGGAGCCTATGTCATGGCTTTCTTAACTCTAGGTCTTGATAAGGGGGATGTACCTGGATATTTGCCTAACTTGGTATTCAGGAATGGTAAACTTCAAGAAAATTACAAGTATACCTCTATAACTTCACGCAAAAGGATAGAAGACATAAAAAATGTCTTAGTTAGGTTAGGCAAGGAAGATTATATTGATTTTCTGGGATTAGATTTTATTAGGGTAGGTGATTACGGTGGTTACGAGCTTTCAAAAGATTTTTTCTTTGATGTGCTTGTGAAGATTCCAGAGTATAGCAATTTGAGGGAGGAATTTAGAAAATGGGATTTTGGGGATATTGAGAAATTCGCTAGATTTTTGAAGACTAACAGTAACGCTAATCTTCTTTTTAAGTGGTATCAGGCTAGAAGAGTTTCGCTTATAATAAAAGAAATAAAGGACCATCTTAGAGAAAACGGAATTAATAAGCCGTTGATAACATTCATGTTAGGTTGGAATGGTGGTAGAGAACATGGGCAGGACCTTTTCATGTTTAGGGATGCCGGTTCTGATTACGCTTTTTATATGCTCTACGAGATTTATTCAGATAATATGTTTAGAGAAATGGGGAATTATTACTTAACAAAGATTTACAATAGAGATTCTAACATAGTGTTTGGCAATATAGTAGATGCTAAGCTAAATGGAGATGGTGAGAGCCCTTTGAAGGTTTTCTCCAGAAGGCTTTGGGATTTTTCTGTTAGTTATTCTTACTTTGCACCGAATGGATTGTTTTTCCATGACCTTCATAGACTTCTTAGAGGTAGGTTAGGCAAGTTCTCAGTTAAAGATTGGATAGAAGAGATTAGAGCTCTTAGATATGCAATTGAGGAATTGAAAACAAAAGAAGGCGGTAATTTTAGTTCATATGAAAGTATTTCAAATTGAAAGTTACTTAACTTTTTTTGTCGTAGAGAGGTGGAACTCTCTATGCTGTTTTCAAAAAGTATTCTAGCAGTACAGGATGTAAGTAATTTAGTGTTTTTGTAATTTTTTGAGTTCTTTGATTACAATTTTTGTTATGAATGTGTTTGAGGGAAAGCTTTCTGGTAAAGGTTTAAAGATAGCAATAGTTGCTAGTAAGTTCAATAGGCTCATAACCGATAGGCTTGTTGAGGGTGCTAGAAATGTGTTGAAGCAACTTGAGGTTAGCGAAGACGATATAGACCTTTATTTAGTTCCGGGTTCTTTTGAGATACCTTCTGTTACTGAGGTTGTGCTTAGTAAAAATAAGTATGATGCTGTTATTTGTTTGGGTACTCTTATAAGGGGTGAGACGCCGCATTTTGAGTATATCGCTACGCATGTTAGTAAAGCAATACTTGATTTGTCTGTTAAGTATTCAAAACCTGTCGTTTTTGGAATAATAACTGCTAATACTGTTGATGAAGCTATAGATAGAGCAGGGGTTAAGATGGGTAACAAAGGTGCTGAGGCTGCTTTCGTTGCAGTTGAGATGGCTAACTTAAACAGACAAATCAGAGGTTAGTTCAACACTTATAGGGAATCCTACGGACTTTTCTAGTAACATTTTGTCGCTTTCGTCAATAGTTATGCTTTCACTATTCGGGTAATCTATGATGACTTTTATTCCATCCCTTGAGAATCTTATTTCCGTAACATCGCATGAAAAATTCGTAGCAGTACACAATGCAAAAGAAAACCTTAAGAATGCAGAAAGTATTATTATTGTTGTTTTGTCATTCTCTCTTAAGTCCGTGTACCACTTGTGTGAGTACTTGGGTATTGATTTTGTGTGATACCTTGCAACCAAAGCTATGAAAAGCTTCTCTTTTGTTTTTATATCATGAATATCAAGAGTCACAAACTTCTCCATTGATGCCTTGTAGTAGGATTCTTGAGATACTGATTTTCCAATGTCATGTATTATCGCTGCACATTTTAGTACAAACTCTTCCATCGGGTCTTTGACTATTAGGTTAGCTGCGTCAAAATTATTGTATATCTTTGCTGCAATGTTTGCTAATTTCTCGTTTTTATTTACATCACTACCGTGCTGTTTGGCTATTTGTTTTATCTCTTCGTAAATTTTGTCATACCTGCTTCGGTCTTCTGGGTATATTTTGCTGTAAAGTTCTTTTAGTTCCCTTAACAATGTGTTCATCCTATTGTCAATTCTTACGTTTCTTTCTTTGAAATTATCAACTGTTTCTTTCCATATATCTCTTTTGGAATTCAAGAATGATTCAACGAAATCTTTCTTTCGGGATACCCTTAGGCTCGTCTTGGACAAGATTTCCGTTAGTTTCCTTACATCCCTAAAGTAATTTAGGCTTCTCTGGAAGTTGTTTAAGAAAATAAATTCTTCGAAGAACTTTTTGTTGTCAAAGAATACGGCGAAAAGAGGAAAGACATATTTCAAGTTTCTTAATTTTGCTCTCAATCTATCAAAAAGCTCAAAGCTTGGCTCTATGAGAAATGAAATCTTGGCAAAAAGATATTCATTGTAAGCTATCTTGAATAGCTTGTAAATTTCCTTGAATGTGATATTGTACTTTGGGTCGTTTAACTCTTCTAATATCTCGTTTGTAGTTTGAATATATTTATCTAAAGCTTTTGATATTTTCTTATATGCTGTTTTCATGCTTTTTGTTCTTTTTACTGAGAAATCTTTTATTAGTGACCTGGGGGACTTTTCTTTGTTAAGTAGTCCTATCATCATGTCCATGTCCCTTACATTGCTAAAGCATTTGAGTATTTGGTAGGTGTATGTGTAGTACTTCTTGAGTATGTGAACATTGTGTAGCCTTGACATGAGCTTTATTAGTGATACGATTTTCCATCCCTTTACTCTTAGTGAGTGTATGAGGTATTGTGAGACGTTACCTATCTCACCGTAGGTGTTTATAAAACTGTTTAGCAGCGATACAAAATCTTCTATATCTTTGAGAATATATTCTTTGAAAGAAATTTTCCTTTCGGCTATATCTATCTTAGAGGTTTTTGGCATAAATTTCCTTATAAAAATATTTTGAATGATTGAAAAATTTTGTTTCAATGGTTACGAAGAAAAATTGATAAAAACTTATTTTAATTGTTATCCTTTCACTTATGAAAAAGGTGAAAAGATTTGTTTTTGCGTTTATGTTTTTCTTAAGTTTTGTTGTGGTTGCTTTTTCTTCAAAATTTTCACCTGAACTGCAGATTGTTGTAGATTTGTATAAGAAAGGCAAATTAGAGGAGTTGAGGAGCTTATCATTTGTAGTAGCTGACAAGCATGTAGGTGAGTATGTTGATGTATTAGCTGAGTTTGATGGTACACCTCCTACGGAGTTGTTGTCTAAATATAGGTTTTTTAGAAAGTATCCTGGTAGTGGAAACTTTTATCATATACAGTTACCTATTAGTGAAATTGAGAAATTTGGCTTAATTTCTTCTCTTAGGTACATGAAGCTGTCTAAACCGATGAAACTCTTTATGGATAAGGTGAGGGAGAATCTTGGGCTTCAGGAGTTTTATAACTATACATATTTAGGTGATGTTCAGGGGAAGGATGTTATAATAGGGATTGTTGACACGGGTATTGATACTTCACATTGGGATTTTTGGCAAAATAACGTTGTCCCTAGAATTTTGTATATTTGGGATCAGACAACTAATGGTAAAATTCCTCAGGGGTTTAATTATGGTAACGAGATAACATCTAGCGATATTACAGCTAATCCTCTCATCGGTATTGATGAAGAAGGACACGGAACACATGTAGCTGGTATAGCTGGAGGTAGCGGAAACGAAAGCGGAGGTAAGTATAAAGGTATAGCTACTTCATCTAAGTTTGTTATAGTTAAAACCTCTCTGGGTATTGCTCAAATATTGGATGGAATAGATTATATAATGTTCAAAGCCAAAAGTCTCGGTAAGCCTTGTGTTATAAATTTGAGTCTTGGTAGTGATTTGGGCTCTCATGATGGTAAGGACTTAGAACATGTAATACTTAAGGAAATCATAGATTACTACGGTAGGCAGGGTAATATAATAGTTGCTGCCGCCGGTAACAGTGGAGAT
>JAPYWX010000114.1 GCA_028276145.1 Spirochaetota bacterium | reverse complement strand
GAGAGAAGGTATTTAACCGAAATATAAATCATCTCCAATGTCAATATACTCCTCTTCATAAAACCTTTACTTAATCATACTGACATCTAATTATCAAATTTTGGAACACCCTCAGAGCCACAAAAACTATCCCTCCCCGAAAGAAAAAATTCTTACAGGGTCAAAGGGCTTAGCCTTATCAATCCTTTTTGCTACCAAATATTTAGATTATATAAAATCATTATTATGAGCTTTACTAAAGCATGCCTTAGCAATGTAAACCTAACCAAAAAGAGTTTTAAACTCCTTATAAAAAAGAGTTTTAAACTCCTTTCATTAACTATTGCTACAATTTTAGCATTAGCAACACTAGCAATTAGCAAAAGTGTATACTCAACCTATATTTCCGAAGGAATGTCTTTTTATAAACTAGGTTATTATGACAAGGCAATAGAAAATTTTAGTTCAGCACTAAATCTAAACCCCAACGACCCGCTACCCTACAGGATGATCGGACTATCATACTACAGAAAATCAAACTACGACGAGGCACTAAGGTACCTAACAATATCCTTAGCGTTGGAAGGAGAGAACACAATTACCTTGTCAATAATAGGTAATATATATTACTCTCAGAAAAAGTACAATAACGCCGCACTAGTTTATGAGAGACTATTTAATAAAGAGAACAACTCATTTGTAGCCTTCAGGTTAGTAAAGAGTTTTATTAACGTTGGGAAATACAAAGAAGCTGTAGAGTACGGAGAAAAGGCATTGAGTTCAAATATCTCGTGGGATACAATAGATAAGAAAACATTTATAGCAACATTGCGTGAAGCATACGTAAAGTATGCTTCGTACCTTGAGAAAAACGGCAAAAAGGAAGAAGCAAAAGCATATATAGAAAAAGCCAAAAAACTAAATTAGGATGGTAGTATGAATATAGCTTTGATAGGTTCAACAGGCTCAATAGGTCAAAAAGTTTTGGAAGTTGTTAGAATGTACCCTAACAAATTCAAAGTAGTGGCTTTAGGTACAAGAAAAAACGTAGAGAAGTTAGAAGAGCAAATCAAAGAGTTCAGGCCCAAAATCGTTTACATAGACGACCCATCAAAAAGCGTTGAAGGAATAAAAATCCTTAGAGGCTGCGAAGGAATAAAAGAGATATGCTCAATGGAGGAAGTAGATACAGTAATAGTAGCAGTTGATGGATACTTCGGAATAATACCCTCAATAGAAGCAATCAGGAACAATAAAAAGCTACTCACAGCAAACAAAGAAAGCATTTTTATATGGGGATACGACATAATCAAAGAAGCAAAGAAATACAATACTACTATCATACCACTTGATAGTGAACATAACACAATCTTCAACATAATAAGCCGAGTAGGAAGAGAGAATGTAGAGAAAATATTAATAACAGCATCAGGGGGACCATTTCTCAGAAAGGAACTAAAAGAATTCGAAAACATATCATTTGACATGGCTATGGAACACCCAAATTGGAAAATGGGGAAAATCGTAACAATCAACAGTTCCACAATGTTCAACAAGTTCTTGGAAGTTTTTGAGGCTCATGTATTCTTTGAAATACCAATAAGCAAAATAAAAGTTGTCATTCACCCACAATCAAAAATACACAGTATGGTACTACTCAAAGATGGCACAACATGGGGAATTTGGTATAAATCAGACATGCTATTCCCAATAGCCAGCGCAATGTTCTACCCAGAAATACCAAACTTACTAAGCAAAACCCAAAACATAGACCTTCCATGCAATATATCCATTGACTTTCTAGAACCAGAAAAAGAAAGATACCCAATACTAAAGCTCCTAGACACCATAGAAAACACAACTAAACTAGAGAGAGCAATAATAAATACTGCAAACGAAATAGCCATAGAGTTATTCGAACAAAACAAAATAAAATTCACAGATATCACTAATATCATCTTCAGAACACTTGAAAACTTCCGAGAAAAAGAGATAAACATAAACTTAGAAATAACCGAAAACCTGAAAGAAATAACACAAAACATGAACAAATTAAAATCCATTGTTAGAGACTACTTATTAAGCACTATTGCTTAAATGTGCTCAATAGAACTACAATATAAAGAGTACAGAGAGGCATAGCCTCTCTGATATAAAAAATGTTCAACCTGAAACATACCTAACCTCTTAACTAATTCAGCAAAACCTTTTAAGTACAGAGATAGGTGCACCACAACAAAAAATAAAGGCAGTGTGCTTTATAGCACGTCGTGCTTTATAGCACTTATTTGTAAATACTTGAAGGTATTTCATCGCACTTCCTTATGTTTAAAGGTATTCATAGCACATTTTTGCTGATATTCTTAATCCTTAAGAGTGAAGAGATGTGATAGCATCTCTTCAGATAACTAGGGTGGGTGGGGGGCTTAATAGCACTGGTGCTTAATAGCACTAGTGCTTAATAGCACTTCGTGCCAAGTAGCACCTTTTAGTTAGAATGAAGAAACAGGCTTAGCCTGTGACAGGTTTAACTTGTTTTTCTGAATTTATCCATCTCATCTATTATTCTAATAGGAGCCAGTGGGTCAATGAAATTGTATGTACCGATTTGTACAAGTTTAGCACCTGCGTAGAGGAATTCAAGAACATCCTCAAAAGAAGAAATTCCACCTATACCTATAACAGGTATTCTCACATTCTGGCATATTTCATAAACATAGCGAAGTGCTATAGGTTTTATTGCAGGTCCAGAATAACCAGCAAAAATATTTTTAAAAACTGGTTTACCAGTTTTTATATCTATCTTCATACCTAGAATAGTGTTTATAGCTGAAATTGCGTCAGCTCCCTCGTTCTGAGCAGTTATAGCATTCTCAACAATGCTAGGTGTGTTAGGACTAAGTTTTACCCATATCGGTTTCGCACTTACTTTCTTTGTAGCCTTAACAACTTCCCTAACATTTTCAACCTTACTGTCAAAAGTTACTCCCCCCTTCTCTACATTCGGACAAGAAAGATTAAGCTCTATAGCAGAAACCCCATCTATACCCGAAACCTCTTCAACTATCTCTCTAAACTCCTCTACACTTTTACCAGCTACACTAACTATTATGTTTGTTCCTAACTTCAAAACTTGAGGTAATATCTCGTCTTTGAACTTCCTAAGTCCTGGGTTTGCTAACCCTATAGAGTTCAACATGCCATAAGGAAACTCAAAAATTCTTGGCAACTCATTACCCTGTCTCTCCTCAAGTGTTATTGTTTTCAAAACTATTCCACCTAGCTTTGAAACATCGTAAATCCTACTTAACTCTAACCCAAAAGAAGCCGTACCTGAAGCCAAAAGTATAGGATTCTTGAACTGTATTCCACAAACATTAGGTGAAAAGTCTAACATACCTAGTCAAAAAGATTAACAAAAACCTGAGCATCTGCAGGTGGAGTGAAAAAGAACTCCCTAGTATCAATATCCGGATTAATAGAAGAATACTTTATACTTATTTTTACATCCTGCCCAGAAAACGTCCTACCAACCAAACTTGATATGAGACCATTATTGAGACATACAAGCTGAGCTTCTGTAAAAGTTGAAAAAACATCTGGCTTATTCCTCATCTTAAACACATACTCCTTATCAGTGTACTTATCTAAAACAACTATGTACTCAGCTTTGTACTTGTCATATGGATTTATAAACTCCGAAGCGAAAATACTCTTTCCTCCTTTAACCTTTAGTATTGGCTGCTTAATGACAACATTGTTGTCCTTTACGTATATCCACATGGATTTACTATCGCTTATTATTTCAAGCCCCTGAAAGCTGATTCTAAGCATATTAGGCTTTAGGTACTGTATAGGACCTGAGTAAGTCTTATTACCAATTGAAATAGTTATAGTTCCCCTAAATGATTTTATAGAATCGTACTTCTTTTTGAGCTCTCTAAAGGCAATATCAGATGTCAAGACCTGCCCAAAAACAAAATAAGGCAAAACCAAAAAAGTAAAAACAACTAACAAAATTCTTTTCATAATTTGAATAATTATAATTTTGCCAATACCATCTATTCAAACTTTTAGGACTTTGATTAATTAAGAGAGGCTTAGCCTCTCTTTACTCTCTAGAATGTATAATAAAAAAGTGCTTTAAGCACACTGCTTTTAGTAGCCCCGCCCGCCTACCCTAATTTTTCGTGGAGAGGTTTTCACCTCTCCACACTCTCCAATGTCTAGTAAAAAGTGCTAATTAGCACTTGTTGGATAGCTTCTCTTTCCACTTTTTATTTATCAAAGAGTACCATTCTACACCCAACTTGCAGAATCAGTTGACGATGAACTTGTGAAAGAAGTTCTTGAAGATATAGCAAACGAAGAAAAAGTCCACGCTGGTGAATTCCTAAGGCTACTAAAACACCTAGCACCAGATGAAGAAGAATTTTACGAAAAAGGAAGCAAAGAAGTTGAAGAGATAATGGAAAAATTAGGCATAAAGAAATAAAATTTGATGAGTTAGAAATAAATCTCTTATACTCTCAAAAAGGAGGACAATATGGACTTGGGGAACCTCATTCTAAGAGTAGTAACTGGAGCGAGCATGATAATATTCCACTCATGGGGTAAAATTGTTGGAATGGTTAACTTCCTAAACGGTAAACACTGGAAATTTGTAGACACCGTACAAATGATGGGGCTACCATTACCCGTTCTATTTGCTATCATAGCTACACTGATTGAATTCATAGCTAGCATACTGATAATACTAGGGCTATTTACAAGAATTAGTGCTATTGGTTTAGCCTTAGTAATGATATTTGCTGTATACTTCCATATCATAACAAAAACTTCTGTAGAATTAGTACTGATATACCTATCAGTGTTTGTATTCCTAGCTTTAGCAGGAGCAGGAAAGTTTTCTCTTGATGCTAGAATAGGTAGAAAATAGGTAATGAAAATAAAGTACACAGCAATAGGGAAACTCCTAAGGCAACTAAAAGTAAGCTTCAAAAAACTACTTCACCTAAGAGATTCTACCCATGAAATAGCTCTAGGTTTTGCAATAGGTGTATTCGTTGGAATACTGCCAACCTTCGGTTTCGGTGCATTAATACTAGGAATTCTAGCAATACCCATAAGGTTTAACATATTTGCAGCATTAGTAGGAACTCTTGTGAAT
>JAPYWX010000112.1 GCA_028276145.1 Spirochaetota bacterium | reverse complement strand
GATCTCTCTAATGGTCTCTTTAGTTTTTGTAATTAACTCAGAAAAGGAAACAACTGAGTTTTCAAGTATTTTTATTTCACTAAAATGTGAAACCTTCAATTCGCATTCTGAATCATTAGATGTGATTATGACATCTCCCTCCTTCAAGCGATAACCAATTTCAACACTTTTTGAACTACCCAATATCACATTGGAAACCTTAACATCACCATAAGCTAGTGAGACAACAATATCAAAACTCTTAGGTTCTTTGGAAAGTCTGTCTAAATAGGGTCCTATGATCAGGAAGTAAATAAGTAAAATAACTGCTAAGGAAACGATTACGATACCAGAAATTATTGAGTACCTCCTGATGTTTTCCTTTCTAACTTTTTCCTTGTAGAGACTATCATAAACTTCTTTAGTGGTATCCTTTGTTTGCTTTTTCTTTTCTTTATCTTCCATAACCTGTGCCCCCTTACTGTTTATTATGGATAAAAAGAAGAACTTTTTCAACATTTTTAGAGATTGCGTTGAAAAATTATAGTCAATCTATTAACTTTTTAACAAAGATTTTTGATTAGGTAAGTCTGGTTTTTCTAAATATTTGATAAAAACTTCTTTGTACAGCGAGTTATTAGGTTAGCTATAAGAAGGTTCTATTTAGCACACAGTGCTATAAGCACAAAGATTTTTTCAACAAAATCGTGACATATTGAAAGTATTTTAGGATATAGTTTATAAAACAGGTTGTGAGTATAATATGTCCTTCATGTGGTAATGAAATAAGAGAAAATTACTTCAAGAGAAAATATTTGTATAAGCCCCTAAACAAAGAATATAAGTTGTATCACTGTGATAAATGTGATTTAGAATTTTGGACACCTCTTGAGTTTGTGAAGGAGGTATATGAGAACGAGGAAGTGAGGGGGTATGAAGAATTTCATCAGGGGTTGATAGATTTGAAAGATGATCATTTGATGTTTTTGAGCTCTTATGAAGGTAAGGCGGATAGGTTAAAGTTACTAGATATAGGTTGTGGTAATGGTTCACTTATATACAAAGCGCAAGAGTGTGGGTTTGATGTGTATGGCATAGATGTTGATTCAAAATCAATTCAGGCAGCTAGTGAAAAGTTGGGGCTTAAGAATGTTTATAACATGAGTTTGGATGAATTTGTTGAGTATGCCAAGAAAGAGGGATTGAAATTTGATGTTATAACATTTTTTCAGGTATTAGAGCATCAAACTGATCCAAGTGGATTTATACAGAAAGTTAGGAAATTATTAAATCCAGGTGGTAAGATAATTGGTTCTGTGCCTAATAGAAATAGATTATTTGCGGAATTTTCTAGAAGTGGTAGGACTTATGATTTTCCGCCACACCATTTTTTGTGGTTTAACAAAAAGGCTTTGGAGAATATATTCTTAATTAATTCCTTTGAAGTTAGAGTATCTAAACTAAAGCCAAGCTTTAAAAGAATTATTAAACTCATATTCGACCTTTTCTATGATAGAACTAAATTAGGTATTTTCAAGTTAAGTGTTTCTGAGAGATTTTTTTCAAATTCAGTTATTCAGAATGTTTTCATATTGGTTTTTTCTCCAATTGTTTTGATATTGCAGGGTATTTATAATTCTGACCTATATTTTGAGGCTTCGGGTGAATGAAATAAGTTTAGAAAGTGATTAAACGCTTTGGGAAAATTTTTCTATTAGGTAAAGAGGGTGTCCCCAAATTTGATTGTCCCTCGTCATTCTGAACGAAGTGAATAATCCCATTACAAAACAGAACTTTGTAACAATCTCTAAAAATACACAGAATTCAAATTATAGTTCAAACTTCACAAAATATTTATAGGGTTTCTGTCAATCTCTATGTATACTCCTTTCCTACCTCTTAATTCTCTATAAACAGCCTTCTGAATGGTTGTTAAGAGTTCTTCATCTCTGGTTTTCACTATTATTTGGTATCTGTAATTTTTTGAAATCTTCCTGATAGGTGCAGGTAAGAGAGGAGATACAAATGTGTCTCCCTTTTTGAATGCTATACCTTCTATGATAATCCTAGCAGCGTTGCCAATCTCCAAACACTTTTTTTCTTCTTCAGATCTGAATATAAACCTAGTGATGTAGTAGAAAGGTGGATATCTAAAATTTTCCCTTCTTTTTATCTCTTCATTATAAAACTCTTCGTAATTTTGTTTTACACCAGTAGTTATACTATAGTGTTCAGTATCGTATGTCTGAATTATTGCCTTTCCCTTCTTTTCTCTCCTACCAGCTCTACCTATCGCTTGAGAAACCAAGAAAAAAGTTCTCTCAGAAGCGTAAAAGTCCGGAAGCCTCAAAGAAAATTCAGGATAAAAAACACAAACGAGATTTATACCCGGTATATCAATACCCTTAGCTATTATCTGCGTACCAACAACTATATCTAAATTCCCATCCTTAAGCTCTTTGTACAAAGAATCGTATGATTCTTTACCTTTCATACTATCCATATCAACCCTACGAACTTTATATTTATGAAAAACATTCCTCAAAACATCCTCTACCTTCTCAGTCCCTAAACCAACCTCCTTTACTCTCGAAGATTTACAAACTTTACAAACCTCTGAGTATCTCTCTTTGTACCCACAATGATGACATTCTAAAGAACTTTTGTACTTGTGATATGTAAGAGATACATCGCAGTTAGGGCAAGAAGGAACATACCCACAGTTTTCACACATTACAAACTGGCTATATCCCCTTCTATTAATAAAAATTAGCACTTGTTCATTCTCTTTAAGCTTGTTTGTTATTTCGTAAAGTACTTTAGGGGACAAAACTGTATTACCTTTCTCTTTCTTCATATCAACAAATTCAACTTCTATTTCCTGGTACCTCGAGTACCTATTAAGGAGCTTAAGCAATTCATATTCACCATTTAAGCCCCTGTAGTAGCTTTCAACTAAAGGTGTAGCACTACCTAAAACGGTAGTGATATTTCTCTTTCTACTAAGCCACCTAACCAAATCACGAATACTATACCTAGGAGTACTTGACGATTTGTAAGAAGTCTCATGTTCCTCATCTACAATTATAAGCTCTAAATCATTGAAAGGTAAGAAAATAGAGGATCTGGCACCTATGACAAATTTTTTTATTCCTTTCATAACATCCATGTAGATGTTAAATCTCTCACTATCAGTAAGCTTACTATGATAAACCCCTAAAATTTCTTTAGGAACAAAAGAAAACCTATCAACAAGCTGAGGTGTAAGCGATATCTCTGGAACAAGTAAAAGGCACGACCTACCCCTATTCAAAACATCCTGAACTAGCTTTCTATAAATTTCAGTCTTACCACTACCTGTAACACCATAAAGAAGGAATATTTTCCCACTACCCAAAGAATCCTTTATCCTAGAGTAAGCAATTTCCTGCTCCTCAGTCAGCTTGATATCTAAATCAATGAATTTTAATTCTCTTTTTAAATCCTCAGGCTCAACTTTTCTAGAATACCTAACACCTTTAGGAATCATCAAAAAAACAGCCTCCGAGAGTGTACATGTATAATATTCAGAAATGAACCTAGCGAATTCCATTTGTTCATCAGAAAAGACAGGTTCCTTGTCAATAAGAGAAATAATTTTTCCTAACTTGTTAGGCCCTGGTTCATCGGATATATTAACTATTATGCCTTCAGCTTCCTCTCCTGAGAAAACAACTCTAACTCTTTCGTATTTCTTAGCCTTGCTAGAGAAGTCCCCTAAATCATACCAAAAGGTACTTTCAACGGGAAGGTTTATTAATATCTCAGCGAACATACTATTCCCAATCTTTCAATTTCTCCCTTTGCTTCTTTATGAAATCAATTCTCTGAGAACTAAAATCAACTTTCTCAAACTTTTGACTAGACTCTTCTTTTTTCTTAAATAAAGAAAGTAAGGTATCTATAAAATCCTCTTTAACCTTGCTAGCGTCCTGGCTTTTCTGAACATTGAGAATGTTTATTAACTCTTTGTCTTCAATCTTAGTCAATATGCTAGCTCCTCTATCTCCTGATGACATAACAAAGTAGTCTTTGCCTATCCTAACTATGTAAAGGAAAACACCTTGTGTTAAAGCCTTCGAAGCCATAACTTCAATTATTCCATAATCGTCAACAGGAGCACCAACAGATTTTTTGATGAACCTAAGAGCAACATAAACAATAGCAACAACTATAACCAATGTAACAAGAATATTGAGTATATCAACAACAACACCCCAAAAACCTCTACCCTGATTAGCGGTTTCCTGATTATAGTACCTATCAAGAAATCCTTCATTAGTGTTCGTTTCCTGAGGAAAAGCACCAGAAACAAAAGCCAAAACAACCAAGATAACCAAAAGAACCTTAGCCAACTTCATAAGACAATTTTAAAAAACCATAAAACCTGTATCAAATTAACCGATATTATCCTAGCATAAAGGAGGTTTCCCCTCATTTAATTATTTAAGCATGCCAATTAATTCGTTTGCATCGTAATAAAGCATTCTATAGGTCATCTCATCTATCGCTTTGCCTCTCTGTGCATCAAGCAAGTGCTTATACGCCTCCATTATGTTCCTAGCAGTGTGGTAATTCCACCAGCCTTTCTTTATGTTCTCCCTCGCTGCCACTAACTTGTCATTCAATCCATCATAAACATCCTGTTTGTTTATCCACCCAAGGTCATACGCTCCTTTCGTTATCTTCATGAGTTTCTCAATGTATGCTAGCGGCCCATCCGATGGAAATGGCTTCACAACAGGCCCCACAACTTTGAATACCTTTGGCTCCATTGGTTCCTTAAAACCCGGAGGTGCATCTCCTGCATCCTCAAATACCCAATGAGCTGACTGTCTCCATCCGTTGAAATCCAAAACTCCCGGCATAGTTTTCTCACCACTTACTATTATCTCAATATCAAGCCTACCACCAGGTGGCATAAGCCCTTCACTTTCATCCATTCTCATCATACCACCAGGAACCTTGATATCAACGGGCCACCATCGGACTTGTGTTCCGTCGAGTTTCACACCACCGCTTAAGCTCATTGATACCGATCTTCCCCTCTCAGGTATCTTCGTTATTTGCCCTGTGAATGGATCTACATGCTCCCTGAGTACAGTAGTTCCTCCCGTCCATATTATGTTGTTGTTGCTACACATTCCCCTCACATAAAGAAAATCGTCCGCTATATCCCTACCCTCCTCAAACCAAAATAGTACTCTCGAAAACTTCCTTTTATTACCTGC
>JAPYWX010000111.1 GCA_028276145.1 Spirochaetota bacterium | reverse complement strand
CAATATCAAAATCATAAGAAATGTCGTAAAAGAAAACGAAAAACTACTGTTTCTAATAAACTACCCAGGAACTTATGAAATATCCATATATTCCTTAGAAGGAATAAAAATCAAAGACATAACAAACACTTACCTTATTCAAGGGCAGTACTACGAATTATCACCAACAGAAATAAACTTAAGCAGCGGAATATATATCCTAAGGTTCAAAAGAGGAGACACAGACAGCAAAATAAAATTCATATACATGAGGTAAAAATATGAAAAAATTTATTGGTTTACTTTTTACAATTTTTCTAACCTACTCCTACGGAGTAGGTAAAATAATAGAAAATCAAAAATCAATTGAAGATGAACCACTATTCTACCACCTCCTAGGGAAATCCTACAAATACTCTGCATCCTTTGTATTTCTGAAATTACCCAGCGATGATTACGAATACAATACAACAGTAGGAATACTTCTCGGCAATGACAACTTTTCCATCAACCTTTCATACTTAAACCTAAACGATGAATTCATATCGTCTGAAGGAAATATGAACACCCCGAACAATATTAAACTTTCCATTTCTCATTCACACACATTCGGAAGTAAAAATTCTTTGAATAATTTAGCTACATTAAGTAGCATTAACCTTGACAACTTAGCTTCTGGAAGTACTTCAATGTACGGCGTTAGCCTAAGTGTAGGACTATTCTATTTTGACACTCTACCAACCATATCTATAAACGGAAACGAAAACAAGAGGTACAACCTCTCTTTTGGCACTGCCATTGAAAATTTAGGTTTCCACATAAACAACGGCAAACTAGAAAACATTAACTTCCAAATAAAAGGATTCTTCGAATACAAATTCATAACTTTTAGAGAGTGGAACATAGGTATAACACTATACCCTAGTTACGGAAATATAAAAAATGAACTTTTCCTAGGAATAAAACTAGTATACCTAACAAACTTTAATACATCGGCTAGGTATGATGCCTTAAACAATAGAATTTTCTTTGACAACTCAATTTCAATACCACTAGATAGATACCTTGTTAGAATTCTATATTCTTTTGGCATATCTCAATTAGGTAGTGGTACTATGTTCAACGTTGAGTTTGATTTTTAGAAAAAACTTGTTTATTTTGATAACAAGGAGGATATTTGTATGAAAAGATTTTTGATTTCAATCTTCTTAGTACTGTTAGTTAGTGGATTCGTTTCCGCACTAACAGAGCAAGAGATAGAAAAAACATTGATGGACTACAAAGAAAAAGGTTATACCTTTGAGAAAAAACTAGGTAAAGGGTCCTGGAAAGTGAGCTTCGGCACAGGCTCGTGGAAGGAAGCTGTCTACATATACATTAGTCAAAACGAAGCAAATGCTGATTTCAATATTGTATATATATACGGTGGCGTCAAATCCTATAACGGCGATGAAGAACTTTCAAAAGCTTTTGAAGAAATCGTTTCAGCTATGGAGGTAAACTCTTCTACTGCCGAATGGGGCTTCTTCTCCCTATACAAAGAAGATAATGTTTGGTACCTTGACTACAACGTAAAACTGAGGCAAAAATACTTAGATGAAGTTCAACTCATGAACGCTATCGGATGGGTAGCTGCAAGTGTAAACAAATACAAAAGAGGATTTTGAGAGAAGTTACCGCCTCTGAGCTCATTATCTCTTGAGGTTATTACCTCTCTTAGTTGAAATAATCAATAATTACGTTTTAAATTTAACTTAACAGGGGGTGACAATGAAAAGGCTTACACTCTTACTAATCCTAATAACATTACCTTTTATTTCATTTGGATTTAAAGAGGTACACTCAAACAAAGGGCTAGAAGTAGGATTTGGCTACACTTATGTTTACAAAGGTGTTGGTGCAGAATTAGGCTACGAAACTGGATTAAGTGACAAAGTTGACATATACCCATGGATTACCATTGGTGGGTATGGACCTAACTTTGGGTTTGGCGCACAAATTGACTTCCCTATCAAAGTTTTTAAGCAAGATATCTTCAGTATAGCAGTAGCCCCATTCGGAGGGGTAGACTTTAAGTTCGAGCAAAACAGACAAAACGAAACAGTTTTCTCATTTGACTTTGACATAGGAGCATACGGACTCTTCTCATTAGACTTCAGGAAGGAAAATGTTCCTTTGTCTCTATCAATAGGATTCGGACCTGATATATCACTATCAGCTAATCCGAACTTCTCAGCATTTTTCACCGTTAACCTATCGTTCTATATTGATAACTTAACTATACAGATCGGCGGAAACTCAAAATTTGCAGGAGTAGCATTGAAGATAAATTTATAATATATGAGGGCTCACGCCCTCATTAAAATTTTGATGCTATCTAAGCTTTAGCTGCTAATAAGTACATCTCCTCATAATTCTTTATAGCGCTTTCAGTAAAGAATATCTTGGTTGAGTAGAACAAATCGTGAACATTCAGGTTATTGTAAGTGAGCAATAAAAGATTTGGTAAATTCCTAGCAGAAAGTATTATATTCTTGTCATTTTCTGGCAAAACCAAAACACCATAACCAAATTCTATTTTATTCAGGAAATTAGAAAATTTCTTAACGAACTCTTTAGTTTTTATAGTTGGCAACGAAAAATCTTCAATAACTATTAAGTCACCTTTCCTTAATTTCTCTGAAAGAAGTGAGAAATACGCCTTTCTTTTCATTTTCTTCGGTAAATCAAACTCAAATTCTCTTGGCTTAGGACCATGCGCTATACCACCACCAACCCATATAGGAGATCTTATAGAACCATGTCTAGCTCTACCTGTTCCCTTCTGCCTCCAAGGTTTTCTACCACCACCACTTACCTCACCTCTCGTCTTTGTTGAAACTGTGCCTTGCCTCCTGTTTGTAAGTTCAGCAACTATAGCCCTATAAACAAGGTCAGGATTGTATTCAACCCCAAAAATTTCATCACTTATCTCTATCTTCTTAGAAGCAATACCATCCAACCTAAATACATCTACTTTCATTATACTCCTCCAGTTGTAGAATTATTATGAAACGGAAACCTTATTTTTTTCAATTTCTAGCGAGTAACTTTGAAAAGTTTTGAAACTTTACTTTTTTTGTATTATTATATTCCTTGAGGAGGAAATCTATGAAAAGAAAACTTTTCATTTTTCTTATTCTAATCTTACTTCTGACGCCAATCTATTATGCTTTTTCTGATGAAGCAACACAAACCTCTGAGCAATCTTCCGGAAGTAGTGGTCCATCCTTTGGCTTTGGTTTCTCATTTGGCACCGTTGTCATAAACGGTGTTACCTACTTCCAGATAAATGGGAAACCTGACTTCTCAATAGGTTTGTTTGGAATAGGTTTAGACATAAACCTAGAGTTTGATGGTAACTGGAAGCTAAGAGAAACCGAGTGGAACTCATGGCAAGCAATACTATCAAAAATACGATATGTAAGATGGGCTTATAAAGGTTCAAAACCCCTATACGTAAAAGTAGGACAAATTGAAGACGCCACAATAGGAAACGGCTTCATTATGTGGAACTACGCTAATAACCTAAACTACCCAAACATGAAGAAGCTAGGTATTGCCTTTGACCTTGATTTAGGCTACGGAGGGTTTGAATCCTTTGTTGACAACATCTTTGATTTTGATATAATCGGATTAAGAGGATTTGCAAGACCACTTTATGGTACCGATATATTCCTACTTAAAGAACTTGAAATAGGAGCATCAATAGTCGGAGATACTGATCCATTTAACCCAATACCAACCAACTCCCCCTACAATTTCTCCGATAGCGAACTAAGCAAAGGTAGAGAAATTTACATAGCAGGTGGTGACTTGGGACTACCAATAGTGAATATTCCATCAATATTTGATTTAAAGTGGTTTGCAGACTTTGCCTATATTTTCAATAAAGGAACCGGTGAATCAACAGGATTCAAAGGAACTATAATATCACTTATACCGTACAGATTTGAAGTTAGATACCTACAACCCAAATTCATTCCTTCATTCTTTGACACACTCTATGAAAGCGAAAGGTATGTGATGCTATCATCGTCTAACCTTTTGTCAAAGTATGATTTATTAGATAACATAACAAACTCTTATGCAGGCTTCCTGTTCACTACTGGTGTGAGCTTTGACACAAACATAAGTTTACTCGTAACGATTGATGATTCATTTGATGATACTTCGTACCCACACATGATACTAAGGTTCCATTTAGACAGGTCTCTAACGAAGATTATCAACTTTGACTTCGTGTATGAGAGGAAAAACATAAAGGAATGGAGAGATATTTACACTACCGAATCAACAGATGCAGTCATAAATGCTAAACTATCATACAAAGTTTCAGACATGGTAAATATAGTTGTATTCTACACCAGGTCCTTCGATTGGTTTGAAGAAAACGGGCAGATGGTACTTAAACCACTTGAAAGCACTGCCATTTCTACTGAAATTCAATTTTAAGGAGGTTTTTTATGAAGTTACTTGTTAGATTTTTAATAGCTTTTGCCTTGACATACTCAATTCTTTTTAGTGCTTTTGCTCAGGTTGACAAATATCCATATGTAGAAATCGTTCTAGGCTCTGTTCAGTATGCTGTCTCAGGTGATGAATCCAAAGGTAATCTAGTCTACAAAGACCTTTCCTCTGGAATGAGTATACCTCTCTTCTCTACCATAAGAACAGGTCCAGATGGATATGTAGAAATATCACTTGCACCTAACAAGGTTATAAAAATCTACGAATTCTCAACTGTTTCACTTGCAAAGTTCCAAACAGATAGTAGCGTTGAATTAAAAGTAGGTAAACTAAAGGCTAAAGTCAAGAAAGTAGGTACTCTAGACGAATTCAAGGTAAGGACAGAAACAGGTATAGCAGCTGTAAGAGGCACAGAGTTCGGAGTAATATACAATACCGGACAAGCATCAATGATGCAAGTTTTCGTAAAAGAAGGTGTTGTATCCTTAACTGACCCAACAGGCAGAACTGTTGACATCAACGCCGGTTATTCTAGTAGTATAAGCAGGTACTTGAACATAACAGAAATTGAAGAGCCAAAACCAATTTCACCAGAAGAGTTTGAAAAATACTTCGCCGATAAGATCCAGACACAAGCACCACAAGAACAACCCCAGAAAGTAGAAGAGAAAAAAGAAGAAAAGAAAGAGCCAGTACCTCTTTCACCAAACCAAGCACCTAGTCCACAACCTTCATCACCAAGTGAAAAGCAAGAAGAGCCAGCA
>JAPYWX010000110.1 GCA_028276145.1 Spirochaetota bacterium | reverse complement strand
AGAATTAGTCAGTAAGGACCTTTCGGAGTTCACAGCAACTAAGAAAAATGAAATTAATACTACATTTGATAAAGTTTTGAAGGATTGGGAAAGGGTTTTTGGTGATTTACTCACGGGGCTAAAAGGACAGTTTGGAGAGTTTGTCAAAGGATTGGAAACAGAGTATTCATCGCTGAAACAAACTATTAGGGAGTACCTAAATAACCTTGGAGAGGTTAAGAAAGAGATAACTCAAGATTATTGGACTTTGGAAAGTGACTTGAAGGGCAAAGTCAAAGAGATAGAAACTAAGTTTGTTCAATACTATTCATCTAGATTAGAGGCTTTGAATAACAAGTTCAACCAGACAGCACAAAAGATAGAAACTGAGTTCAAGGATTTTAAAGAGAATATCAAGGCTAAGTATGATAACGAGTTTTCTGAAACATTGAAGAACTATAGAACTTCTATTGAAGAGAAGACACAACAATTGGCTTCTTTTGTGTCTCAGAGGTTCAAGGAGCTAGAAGATAGGCTTAAACTACTAGACCAGGCAATGTCTTCTAAAGGTGCAGAGATGAGTAATAAAGTGAGTGAGATAGAGAATTCTATACATAGGGTTCTTGAGAAGTTTAGCACTGACATTGATAGTATAGTTCAGTCGTACGATTCTAAATTATCCGAGAGATTTAAGATGTACGATTCTGAGCTTGGTAGCAGGGTAGATGAATTCAATAAATTGATGGTGAATCTAAATAATAAAGCTTTGGAGGTGATAGAGTCTCTCAAGAAGGAGTTTAATGACAAAATGGATGAATATTTGACACAAATTTCTGAGAAGGTTTCTTCTGTTGAAGGATTCTTCAATAGTATAGTTTCTTCTTTGAGGGATAAGATAGATAAGATTAGAGATGATACCGATAGAAGTATTTCTGCGTGGATTAATGACTTCTACAGAGAGTTTGCTCAGGAAAAGGAAAAGGTTTATGGTGAAATTTCTAACATAAGTAGGAGTATTGACCAAGCTGTTCAGGAGAGTTTGCAGAAGGTAAGAAAGGAGCTTAGGGAATTTGAAGAGATTGTAGTTTCCAAAATAAACGAGGCAAGAGGTGAAGTTTCAGAGTTGTATGAGAATGAAAAGGTCTCTATTGATAATCTAATTGATAGTGCTAGAGCTAACTTGAGGACCTTTGCTAAGGAGGCAGAAGATAAGATTATTGAGTTTAGGAATTACGCAGATATCCAGTTAAAGAGGTATTACAATACTTTGAATGAGTTAGATAAAAAGTTGAATGAGCTATTCAGTAAGGTTGGTGATGTTGAGAAGATGAATGAAGCTATAATTGACATAAAAGTTAAGGCTAAGGAAGTTAAAGAGATGATAAATTCAATAGAGGAGAATAGAAGAGCGTTGATGCCTATAATCAAGGACTTAGAGAGCATAAAGAAGGAGAGAGTAGAGATAGAGAGGTTTTTGAATTCTTACCAGAAGAGAGCTGAGATAGTCAAAGACCTTGAGTCTAGGATAAACTTACTTATTTCGACTGTTGACAAGATAAAGTCTGAGATTGAGTTTATCTCTCAGAAGGAGCCGCTAATAATTAGTGTCTCTGAGAAGATTATAAAGTTTGAAAAGGATATATCGGAGATTGATAGAAGTATTGCAAATCTTGAGAGTAAGAAGGGTGTTGTAGAGAATCTAGCCTCTCAGGTGACAGCTATAAAGAATTTCTTAGTAGATGCTGATAAGAAAATAGGAGCTCTTAATAGAACTTTAGCCGAAGCTTTGAGAACTAAGGATTCTATATCTTCTCAGATTGAGGCTATTTCTTCTAGACTTGAAAAACTAATATCTTCTACTATGGATATGGAAAATGCTGTAAGCAAGATAAATAACATCGAAGGACTAATCATACACCTAAATTCAGAAATTGATAGGATAAGAAGAGTCAAAGAGGATATTGTGAAAACTGGTGAAAAACTAAATTCGGCACTAGAACTTGCTAAAAGGTACATAGGAATTTTTGAAGAGAAGACAGGTAAGAAAGTAGAAGACAGAGAGCTTTCAGAGGAGCAGATATCAACAATCATAAGGCTATACAAGCAAGGATGGAATATATCCAGAATCTCTAGAACTGTTGGAATTTCTGAGGACTATGTAGAACTTATTGTTGAGAAGTACGCTACAGAATAATGTTTCTAAGGGAGGCTGACGCCTCCATTAATCCTAGTAAAGAAGTACTATTTAGCATAAGTGTTTTTAGGAATTGAAATAAGAAAGTGCTATTAAGCACAAAGTGCCTTAGGCACAAGTGCTACTGAGCATACCCTTTTTAATGTTGGGATGCTTTGTATTCCCAACACTCTGTTTTTTGTCAAAAACGTGCCCAAGAACTTAATTAAGAAGGTGCTATGTAGCACAGGTGCTATGTAGCACAAAGTGCTATGTAGCACCTCGTTATTATTGTAGAGAAACTTTGTCTCTCCACTCTCTGGTAGTTATAAAAAAGTGCTATGAAGCACAAAATGTGCTATGAAGCACAAAGTGTTTGAGTTCAATAGTTACATAGTGTAGGAATATTTTTGTCTAATTGTTTGGGAAGTATAAGGTTTTTTGTGCCTATTAGGCACAAAACAATGGATAGAATTTGAATTAGTGTTGGTTGATGTTAGAAAATTAGCGAAATAGTTGAATTTGGAGGTTATTTTTTTATGAATAGAAGAGTTTATTTGTCGACTGGTGATATGCCAGAGGAGTGGTATAATATTCTTTCTGACCTGCCGGAGCCGTTAGAGCCACCTTTGAATCCTGCTACGAAGAAGCCGGTTTCTCCTTCTGATCTTGAGGTTATTTTCCCTAAGCCTCTCATAGAACAAGAAGTTTCAAATGAAAGGTGGATTAAGATACCTGAGGAAGTTCTTAAGGTTTATTCTATTTGGAGGCCTACGCCTTTACATAGAGCTTATGAGCTTGAGAGATATTTGGATACTCCGGCAATCATTCTCTATAAGAATGAATCGGTTTCGCCTTCTGGTTCTCATAAACCTAATACAGCTATTGCTCAGGCATATTACAATAAGATATCAGGTATAAAAAAATTGACAACTGAGACAGGAGCTGGTCAGTGGGGAAGTGCTCTGAGTTTTGCAGGTAATGTATTTGGTTTAGAAATTGTAGTTTACATGGTTAAGGTGAGCTATGAAAATAAGCCTTATAGAAGGATATTGATGGAGACGTGGGGAGGTAAAGTATTCCCAAGCCCATCAACGAGAACGAATTTCGGAAGAAAAATTTTAGAAAAGGACCCAAACAATAGCGGTAGTTTAGGCATTGCCATAAGTGAAGCTATTGAGGAGGCAGTAGGTGATAAGTACACAAACTATTCATTAGGTAGCGTTTTAAATCATGTTCTTTTACATCAGACTGTTATAGGTTTAGAAGTAAAGAAACAATTAGAAATTGAAGGGTTGTATCCGGATGTTGTAATAGGTTGTGTTGGTGGTGGTTCAAACTTTGCAGGACTTGCTCTACCTTTTGTAAAGGACAAGATAGAAGGTAAAAAGAATCCTAGAGTGATTGCAGTTGAGCCTAAGTCATGTCCAAGTATAACAAAAGGAAAGTATACCTATGATTTTGGTGATACTGCAGGTATGACACCATTGTTAATGATGCATACGTTAGGGCATGAATTTATGCCACCTTCTATACACGCTGGTGGTTTGAGGTATCACGGAATGGCACCAATTGTTAGTAAATTACATAAGCTAGGGCTTATTGAAGCTAGAGCTTATTCGCAGGTTGAAGTTTTCGAGGCAGGTGTGATATTCGCTAAAACCGAGGGAATTTTACCAGCTCCTGAGTCTAATCATGCTATCAAAGCTGCAATTGATGAAGCACTCCAAGCTAAGAAAGAAGGGAAGAAGAAAGTTATACTGTTTAACTTATCTGGGCATGGGCACTTTGACCTCAAAGCATACGATGACTACCTGTATGGGAGATTGCCTGACCATGAACCTACTGAGGATGAGTTAGAGGAAGGATTTAAGAGTATACCTGCCCTATGATAATAAAAAGTTTTAATGGTAAGTTACCAAAAATACATGAAAGCGTTTATATATCGGAAAATGTTTCAATAATTGGTGATGTCGAAATAGGTGAGAATTCTAGTGTGTGGTTTGGTGCTGTAATTAGGGGTGACGTTTGTAATGTTAAGATAGGCAATAACTCAAATATTCAGGACAATGCTGTTATTCATGTCAACTACAATATGCCGTCCATTATAGGGGATTTTGTTACTGTTGGGCACAGTGCGATAATACACGGTGCTACAATAGGTGACTTTGTTATAGTTGGGATGGGGGCTATTGTTCTAGATGGTGCTAAGGTTGGTAAAAATGTTATTATTGCTGCTGGTAGTCTTGTTCCTCCTAGAATGGAAATACCTGATGGCGTTATGGTGATGGGAGTACCCGCCAAAATCGTTAGAACTCTCAGAGATGAGGAAATAGAGCACATAAAGAAAAATGCTTTGGATTATGTAGAACTAGGGAAAATTATGAAAAGCCAAAGTTAGAATAATAAGGTAGCTTATTTTATCAGATCTTTTGCCTTTTCTGTCCAGGGATTTTTGTAGAAATCTCTTTCCATCTTCTCGTAAAGTTTCTTTGCATTTTCGTATTCTTTTAGCTGAACATAGCAGTATATTGTGTAGTACATTGCTTTGACAACGATGTCTTTATAGTCCTTGTATATATAGACAACTTTTATATACTCTTTCCATGCTTTGTTGTAATCTCCTATATTTCTAAGAATTTCACCTATTTCAAATTGTGCCTGTGCTGCTGTCTCGTTGTATACCTCTTCTGTTATTTCCTGTAGCAAGTTTATTGCTTTTTGGTAGTTTCCTTGAGATTTGTATATCATTGCTAATTCAAATTTTGCTTTGCTTGCCGATTCCTTGTCTTTTGATTTACTGACCTCTTCTAACGATGATATTAATGATTCTATGTTCTTTGGTTTTTCTTCAATTTTCTTTTCCTCTGGCTTCTTCTCTTCTACTTTCTTGGGTACTTCGGTTGTTTTCGGACTGGTGCTTGCCAGTTTTGATAACTTTAATACTGCTGTGTTGTACTCAGGTTTATCTTTGTAGTTGTTTACAACTATGTTGTAATAATACTTCGCCTTTTCGTAGTCTCCTCTGTTTACCATTATGTCGCCTAATGTTATCAGTACTGATGGCACTTTAGAGCTTGATGAGATTTTTATGAATTCGTTGAATACATTTATAGCATCTTCGATTTTCCCAGCGTTGAAAAGTGCCCATCCACCCCAGTAGTAAGCTTCATCTCTCAAATCAGTATCAGTAGAACCTTTGGCTACTATCATGT
>JAPYWX010000109.1 GCA_028276145.1 Spirochaetota bacterium | reverse complement strand
GTAGAATGAGTTTGTTTAAGATAATTGTATTATGGATCCAAAGGTAATATTGGCTTTTGTTGCTACTAGTATAAGAGTTGTTAAGGAACTTAGTGGGCTTGAGCTTTATAGGAATAAGATAGCCATAAAGAGAGTGAAAAAGATACATAAACCAATAGCAGTCGTTATTGAGTTTCATGAGGATGTCAGAGGGTGTATAATATATGAGTTTGATAAGGGGTTGGCAGTTAAGATAGTTGATAACATGGTTAAAGAGGTTTACGGTAAAAGTGTTTCTGAACTTACTAATGAGGAGTTTAAAGAGATTTTTGATAGTGCAATTGGTGAGCTTGCTAACCAGATAAGCGGTAATGCGACGACTGAACTTTACAATGAGGGTATAAAAATAAGAATTTCGCCTCCTTTGGTTTTTGTTAATAAAATTGATACTTTGATATCTCATAAGCAATATGTTGAGGCAAATTTAGATACTGTTTATGGCGGAATGACTATATCAATACTCTTTGATGAGTTTTTGGATTTAGAATCAATAAAGTAAGATAATGAATACCTTATAGTTGTGGCGACTGCTTATAAGGTGGCAACATTAATTCTAATGTAAGCTTTTGCTATTTGAGGTTCAATTTTTGGTTTATGTAATTTGATTTTTTGTGTGTTATCGTTTTAAAATTGATGGCACTTTATTGTTAAAAGGTGTTTTATGGCTAAGAAAGAGATTAAAGCGGTCGTGAAACTTCAAATACCTGCTGGTGAGGCAAATCCTGCGCCACCTGTTGGTCCTGCTTTGGGTCAGCATGGTGTGCCTATAATGGATTTTGTTAAAAAGTTCAATGAGGCTACGGCTTCGCAGAAAGGTATAATAGTTCCTGTGGTTATTACTGTTTATACTGATAGGACTTATGAATTTGTTGTTAAGACTCCGCCTACATCTGTTTTGATAAAGAAAGAGTTGGGTATTGAGAAGGGTTCTTCGGCACCTAATGTTCAGAAGGTTGGCAAGTTGACTAGAGAGCAAGTAAGAAAGATTGCTATGATTAAGATGCCGGATACGAATGCTCATGACATTGAAGCTGTTGAAAGAATGGTTATAGGTACTGCTAGGAATATGGGAGTTGAAGTTGAAGGATAGAGGAGGGATTTATGGCTAGGAGAAGTAAAAGGTACCTTTCAAATGTAGCTTTAGTTGAAAAAGAAAAGCTTTATACTCTGGATGAAGCTTTGGATATAGTTTTTAAGACTGCTAATGCAAAGTTTGATGAGAGTATAGATGTTGCAATTAAGACTGGTTTGAAAACTGGGCAATCGGTTAGAGGTAGCGTTGCTTTGCCTCATGGTACTGGTAAGCCTGTTAAAGTTTTGGTTTTTGCAAAGGGTGATAAAGCCGAGGAAGCAAGAAAAGCAGGTGCTGACTATGTTGGTGCTGAAGAACTTATAGAAAAGATTCTTAACGAGCAATGGATAGACTATGATGTTGTTATTGCTACTCCTGATATAATGAAAGATGTTGCTAAATTGGGACCTATTCTTGGTAGGAAGAAGTTGATGCCTAACCCTAAGGTTGGTACTGTTACTTTTGATGTTGCCAAGGCAGTTCAAGAGTTTAAGAAGGGTAAGATAGAGTTTAGAAGCGATAAGACTGGTAATATTCACGCTTCTGTGGGTAAAAGGAGTATGGGTAAGGATAAGATTAAGGATAATATTTTAGTATTCATTAGGGAAGTGAATAAGACAAGACCTGCAGATTATAAAGGTGACTTCATTAAGAGTATTGTTGTATCTTCTACAATGGGACCCGGAGTGAAGTTGAATAAATCCTTGGTTTTGCAGGAAGCTTCTAGGATTAATTTATAGTTGGAGGTTTTTATGCCAAGCAAGAAAAATTTGGAAATGTATGAAGAGATAGGCAAGATTATAAAAGAGTATGGTAGTAATATTGTTTCTATTGATTTTAGGGGACTCAATGTAGAGAGTGTGAGTAAGTTGAGAAATGAAATAAGGAAGATGGGAGGTAAGCTTAAGGTATTGAAAAATACTGTTTTTACCAAGTATGTGAAGAATGAGTTGGGATGGGATTATAGATTTGAAGGGGTTAACGGTTTTATTTTCGCTAGTGATAATGTTGTGGATATTTTGAAGTTTCTTGTTAAGATACAGAAGGAGATTAATTTCCAGATAAATTGGGCAATATTCGAAGGTAAGTTTTATGATAGCAAGGCTACTGTTGAGCTTTCGAAGTTGCCATCGAAGCAAGAAATTATTGCTTACCTTGTTGGTGCAGTTGGCTCTGGAGTTTCTTCTTTTGTCTGGACGATAAACAATGTTGTCCAGAGCTTTGTTTTGGTGTTAAAGGCTATAGAAGACAAAAAGTAAAGCCGCTTTTGCGGTTATATATTAGGAGGGAGGTTTTATGGCTGAAAAGTTATCTATACAGGATCTTGTTGAGGTTATCTCAAATATGACAGTTATGGAACTTGTTGAGCTTAGGAAAGCATTAGAAGAGAAATTTGGTGTTAGTGCCTCTATGCCGGTTATGGTTGCTGGGGCTGCAGTTGCAGGTGGTCAGGCCCAAGCTCAAGCTGCAGAAGAAGAGAAAAGTACATTTGATGTTTTCATAAAAGAAGTTGGTGATGCTAAGCTACAGGTTATTAAGGTTGTTAAAGATTTGACAGGCTTGAGCTTGAAGGATGCAAAGGATATTGTTGAGAGTGGTGGGCAAAAGCCAGTTAAGCAAGGAGTTTCTAAGGAAGAAGCTGAGAAGCTTAAGAAGGCTCTTGAGGAAGCAGGTGCTGTTGTTGAGCTTAAATAAATTTATTAGAGGGGACTTCCCTCTTTTACATATTTCCTTGAGGTATGAAGATGCCTTTAAAAGAAAAAGTTTATTCTAAGGTTTCCTTTTCTTACGACCTTCCTGATTTGTTAGAAATTCAGAAAAAATCATTTGAAGAATTTTTGCAAAAGGATGTTCCTCCTAGTGAGAGGAAGAATAGGGGTTTACATAAGCTTTTTAGAACGTTTTTCCCGATACGTTATGAAGATGTAGAGGTTGATGTTGTTGATTATAGCATAGGTGAACCCTATTATTCACCTGAGGAATGTATTAAAAAGAACTTGACGTATGCGGCGCCGATAAGAGTCACTTTTAGGTTAACAAATCATAGAACTGGTGAGGTTTACGAGAAGCCTAAAGTCTACTTTGGAGATATTCCTTTGATGACCGATAAGGCCAATTTCATAATAAACGGTGTTCAAAGAGTTGTAGTGAGTCAAATTATCAAGTCTCCCGGTATAGTTTTCAGTGCTCATAAGAAAGGTGAGTTATCTTGTAAAATCGTTCCGGAAAAAGGAATTTGGGTTGAGTTTGGTATTTCCCTAAGAAAGGAACTAATGTATTTTAGCATAGATAACAAGAAAAAGTTGTTACTTACTTACTTCTTGAGAGCTATAGGAATGGATACACAGGATATTATTGCTAGTTTCTTTGATTACGAAGAGTTGGATTTTGCTGAAATTTCAAAGGTAGACAAGAGCTTTTATCTTTATGAAAACATTGTTGATGAAGAAGGGAATATATTGTTTTTGGCAGGTACTAGAATCATTAAGTCCGGTGCTAAGTCACAGATTGTAGTTAGAGAGGGCTCTCACGTTGTTGATTTTGATGTTTTCTACAATACTGTGTCTAGCTTGAAGAATAAAAAGGTGAAAGTTATTTCTGAGGCTAGTATAAAAGCTAATTTACCTCTATTCAATACTATAAGAAGAGAGAAAGAGATAATAGAGTTTGAGTATTTGAGAGAGTATGAATATTCCAAGTTTACCAAGGAAGAGTTTGCTACGCTTAAAGCAGTTTCCAAGGTTGTTCCTTTCATAAAATCAATGGCTAATACTGTTATATCTTCGGTTGATTCGGCTATAAAGGATATTCAGAGATATCTTTATGATCCAAAGCTTTTTGATTTAGGTGAGGTTGGAAGATATAAGTTACTCATAAGGCTCTATAAAGATGCTCCTCAGGAAGTGAAGGAAAAATTGAAAGACCATTATGCTTTGGTTAAAGAAGACATAATCAGGTCAATAAAGTTGCTATTGAAAATATTTGCTAGCAATGATATCGTTGATGATATAGATCACCTCAGCAATAGAAGGGTTAGGACTGTAGGAGAGTTGTTGTATCAGCAGTTATACCCTGCTATGGCAAAAGTTCATAAGGTTGTAGAGGATAGGCTCAGGGTAGATGATAGGTTAGATTCTATAGTTCAGTCTGTTATAATGTTGAAACCTTTTGTTTCACCTCTTAATGAGTTCTTTGGTACTAGCCCACTGTCACACTTCATGGACCAGATAAATCCTCTTTCTGAGATGACTAATAAGAGGAGGGTTTCAGCTCTTGGTCCAGGTGGTTTTACTAGAGAAAGGGCAGGATTTGAGGTTAGGGATATACACTTCTCTCATTATGGTAGATTGTGCCCGATTGAGACACCTGAAGGTCAAAACATAGGATTGATATTATCTTTAGCTACTTATGCCAAGCTTAACGAGTATGGATTTATCGAGACTCCTTATAGGGTTGTTGTTAATGGTAAAGTCACTGAAGAAGTCAGGTACTTCAATGCTATAGATGAAGAAGATTACTATATTTGTCAGTCTACTGAGCCAGTAGATGAAAATGGCTATCTAGTTAATGAAATGGTATATGTAAGACACAAAGGAAGGTTCATAAAAGTACCAAGAGAACAGGTTCAATTGATGGATATTTCGCCTAAACAGATGTTTAGTGTTTCTACTTCTTTGATTCCTTTCTTAGAGCATGATGATGCTAACAGGGCTTTGATGGGTTCAAACATGCAGAGACAAGCGGTTCCATTGCTTAGGCCACAAGCTCCTATTGTTGGTACTGGAATGGAGAAGGTTGTAGCCAAACAGTGTGGTTATGCTGTTGTTGCTCAGAAGTCTGGTACTGTTGAGAAAGTTTCTTCAACTTATATCATCGTTAAAAACGATGATAATACCAGGACTAGGTACGACTTAATGAAATTTAGACCTACTAACAACAATACGTGTTATAACCAGAGGCCAATAGTTGATGAGGGGCAGAAGGTTGAGGCTGGGCAGATAATAGCAGATGGTCCTGCTATGGACAATGGAGAGTTAGCTTTAGGAACGAATCTTCTTGTTGCTTATATGCCATGGTATGGTTATAACTACGAGGATGCTATAGTTATAAGCGAGAGATTAGTGAAAGAGGATATTCTAACATCGATACACATATTTGAGTATGAAGTTGCTGTTAGAACTACGAAGTTCGGTGACGAGCAAGTGACGAGAGATATTCCTGGTGTCAACGAAAGGTTTTTAAGGAACCTTGATGAAGATGGTATAGT
>JAPYWX010000108.1 GCA_028276145.1 Spirochaetota bacterium | reverse complement strand
CAGAACATACTTTCTCTGTGCAAGTCATACCATACACATTTGAAAACACAAACTTGAAGTATTTGAACCTTTACGATGAGGTGAACATAGAGTTTGACATAATCGGAAAGTATGTTGAGAGGCTATTAGAGTCAAGTAAAAAAATCTTAACTATGGACAAACTCAGAGATTTCTTAGGGACTTAGAGAGCATCTCTTCAGCGTATTTTATACCTACCTCAGTTTCATTACCTATCATTCTGGCTATTTCTTTCTTTCTTTCCTCTATTGATAGCTCTTTAACTATAACTTTCGTCTTTGCTCCTTCGAATACCTTTTCTACTTTAAAGTGTGTCTTTGCTCTTGCGGCAACCTGAGGTAGGTGTGTTATGACAATTATTTGTCTTTTCTTTGCTATTTCCTGAATCATTTCTCCAACAACATTAGCAGTGTTGCCTCCTATGCCAACATCAATTTCATCGAATACCATCATATCAACTTCACTCACATCAGATAAAACATTCTTGAGTGCTAACATTATCCTTGATATTTCACCACCTGAAGCAACTTTCCTAAGAGGCTTGGGCTCTTCTCCAGGATTTACAGAAATCAGAAATTCAACCCTATCTATACCTGTCTCATTGACATCTATTTTCGTACCTTCTATCTCAAAAATGCCATCATCAGTTTTATAGTACTTAAAATCTGTCTTGAAAATAGCTCTTTCCATTGCCAATTCCCTGAGTTTCTCCATCACAAGCTTATCAAACTCCTTTGCTTTGTTCATTCTCTTCTTTGACAAATCCAAGCATTTGTTCCTCAACTCACTAACCAACTTCTGGTATTCAGATTCAAGCTTTCTGAGTTCTTCATCCCCCGTTTCTACTGCCTCAAGCTCTCTTTTACACTCATCCTTATACTTTATTAGCTCGGAAACACTACTTTTGTTGTACTTCCTCTTCAGCGTTCTTATGAGGTCAAGCCTCGAGTTTATATACTCAATCTCTTCAGGTGATAGGTTAATTCTATTCTTGAAGTCTTCTAGAATGTTTCTAATTTCCTTTATTGTTGATTCAGCTTCCTCTAGCTTGAGTATCAGGTTGTTAAACTCTTCGTTATAGCGTGTTGCGCTTCTTAGATTTGTGATAACTTTTCCTATTGATGACAAAACAGAGAATTCACCTTCATCAAGAAAAACCAAGGATTCATTTACTAGCCTAAAAAGAGCTTCAAAGTTGGTTATGAACTTAAACTTTTCCTCAAGATCCACATCCTCATTTTCCTTGAGATTCGCCCTTTCAAGCTCATCAACAGTGAATTTTAGAAATTCAATTCTCTTTTCCTTCTGAGATAGAATTTCACTAAGTTCGTTTATCTTGTTTTTTAGATCAATAACACTGCGGTACAAATTTGCTATAACTTCTCTATCTTTATGGAACTTACCAAATGCGTCCAAGTAATCAATGTGAGTTTTCGAGTTAAGTAAGCTTTGATGTTCATGCTGGCCGTGAAAGTCTACAAGTACCTCTGAAAGTTCAGAGACCCTAGAAACACTTTCAGAGAAGCCGTTAATAGTTATTTTGTTTCTGCCGCTTATGTCATATTCTCTCCGAATTATTAGTTCATTACCGTCAATGTCAAAGCCCAAGCTTTTTATTTTGTTTAGAATGTTTTCATCAGTTATGTTAAATACTGATTCAACAATAGCTTTCTGTGCTCCCGTACGTACCACCGAACTGTCTGCTCTATCACCTAGCGAGAAGCCGAGGGCATCAACAATTATTGATTTACCTACTCCACTTTCACCCGTAAAGACATTGAAACCATCACTAAACTCAACTTCTACCTCGTCTATTATTGCATAATCTTTTATCTTTATTCTCAATAACATACGGCTAATTTTAAAATTTTCTCAAAGTTTCTATCATCTTATATGTGTTGATGCTTCCAGTTCTTTGGCTAGGTCACTCTGCATGTGGCATTTTTTATATTTTTTCCCACTGCCGCACCAACAAGGTTCGTTAGGTCCTGGTCTCTTCACGGCTCTTATTGGCTGAACTTTTTCGTTTCCTGTTGTAGCACCTTCGAAGGGATTAATTCTAGCCGCACCAAATTGCCCCATCTCTTCATGTTTCACTGAAACCTTGTCTAGTGATACTAAAGTTTCAGTTGGTACAACACTTTCAGTTATTCTCATTCTTCCGAGGACAAACACAAGCTCCCTTCTTACATTCTTCATCATCTCATGAAAAGCTTCTGTAGCATCTAGTTTAAATTCTACTAGTGGATTCCTTTCACCGTAAGACCTAAGCGAAATACCTTCCCTAAGCTCATCAATCTTGTATAAGTGGTCTATCCATTTCATATCGATTATATTGAGTAGCGTCACTTTAATAGCCTCGTAGAACACTTCTTCAGGAATGTTGTAGCTAATTCTTTTCTTTAGTGTTAAAAACACTGTTTCGGCTAACTTATCGGCGAGCTCCTCGATATCTCTGTACTTTCCTAATTCTTCCCTCAGAGAGTCTGTAGAAACTTCTATTAGGAAGGCTTCCTGTAGCAAAGATGACAATTCTTTCCAGTTGAATGAGCTGCCAATAATTATTCTCTCCTCTTGGTCAATTATGTAGTCTGCTATCATCTTCTTTACTACGTCTAGCAACCCTTCTTTTCTTAGGATTTTGTCACGAAGTGAGTAAACTGTGTTCCTTTGCTCGTTCAATACATTATCATACTCTAATAGGTATCTCCTTATCTCAAAGTTGTATTTCTCAACTCTCTTTTGTGCATTTTCTATAGCTGATGTTAACCATGGGTGCTCTAATTCTTGACCATACTCCCAGTTTAGAGCATTAAGCATCCTCTTAAGTCTATCTGAGCCGAAAAGCCTCATGAGTTCATCCTCTAGCGATACATAAAACCTCGTGAATCCGGGATCTCCTTGTCTACCTGCTCTACCCCTAAGCTGATTATCAATTCTTCTTGATTCGTGTCGTTCTGTACCTATTACATGTAAACCTCCAAGCTCTTTGACTCCTTCACCCAATTTTATATCTACGCCTCTACCAGCCATGTTTGTCGCTACAGTCACTGCAAATTTCTTTCCTGCCTCAGCTATTATTTTTGCTTCCTTTTCATGGTTCTTTGCATTCAAGACGTTGTGAGGTATTTTCTCCTTTCTTAGCATTTCAGAAAGCATTTCTGATTTCTCAACTGATATGGTACCAACGAGCACAGGTACACCTTTCTTGTGAAGCTCCTTTATCTCTTTTACTACTGCTTCAAACTTTTCTTTTTCGGTAGCATAAATTTTATCATTTGCATCAATTCTCCTTACAGGTTTGTGAGTAGGTATAACTACAACATCGAGACCGTATATTTTCCAAAACTCTTCAGCTTCAGTTTCAGCGGTACCAGTCATACCAGCTAGCTTTTTGTACATTCTGAAATAATTTTGGAATGTTATCGTTGCTAATGTTCTAAATTCTTGCTTTATCGGAAGTCTCTCCTTTGCCTCGATTGCTTGGTGTAGCCCATCACTCCACCTTCTACCAAACATGTACCTACCAGTAAACTCATCTATTATCACGACTTCACCACCAACAATTGAGTAGTCAACATCTCTTTTGAATAGGTGATGAGCTCTAAGTGCCTGTGTAATAGCATGAACTAATATAAGGTTCTTCGGATTTGTTGCATTAAATAACCCTTTGATTCCTGTAAGCTCCTCAACTCTTTTCATTCCTTCTTCCGTAAGGTATGCGTTCTTCTCCTTGAGATCTACAACAAAATCACCTGTACCAGGTATTGGCTTATTTTGTTCGTTAACTTGTGCAGGCTTAAGCTTCCTAGCTATATTGTCAGCAAGTATGTATACCTCAACAGATTCGGTAGAAGGACCAGAAATTATCAGCGGAGTTCTTGCTTCATCAATAAGTATTGAGTCAACCTCATCTACTATCGCATAGTAGTGCCCCCTCTGTACTTTGTCTTCAAGGGAATAAACCATGTTGTCTCTTAAGTAATCAAATCCAAACTCGTTGTTTGTACCATAGGTGATATCTGCTTGGTACGCTTCTTTCTTTGTTGCGTTTTTTAAAGTAACTCTAAAGTACTCAATAGCTTCCTTATTTATAAGCTCTTCAGGCAGAATATCATCAGTGAAATCCCCCCTAGGCCATGCTCTAATGTCATTCTCTATGGCAAAGTTCGCCTTCTCAAAATTTAACCAATCAACTACATAACTTCTATCATTTGGATTTATCACTCCCACAGTAGCACCAAGGAAAAGATAAATAGGTCCCATCCACTCAGCATCTCTTCTAGCTAAATAGTCATTAACTGTAACAAGCTGAACATTGTTTCCAGTAAGTGATTCCACAAACAAAGGAATAGTAGCTACAAGTGTCTTACCTTCTCCTGTCTTCATTTCTGCTATCTTACCTTGGAAAAGAACAGTAGCACCTATAAGCTGTACATCGAAGTGCCTCATCCCTAGTGTTCTTTTCGCAGCTTCTCTAACTAAAGTAGCCCCCATCACAAAGTCATCTTCATCTACCTTACCCTTAGCTTTAACCTTGCTCCTTAGTTCGTTAGCAATACTCACTATTTCTTTGTTTGTTAACTTGTCATACTCTTTTTCTAATTCATTTATTTTTTTAACTATCGGTTGAATTTTCTTTATATCCCTTTCGTGCTTAGTGCCAAAAATCTTATCCAGAATTGACATAAATAAACCCTCCTCATATTTTTGGGATGTTTACAGAATTAATATTAATGTAATTAATATTACTCTAAATTACGGTTTGAAGTCAAAATCTATTTCCTCTTGCTTTTTGGTTGTTTGGTGTTTTTTGTTTGGTTTTTTGGTTGATTTTTCTTATTTTACAAACAAGTTAACATAATTTTTCATTATTTCTAACTCTTCAGTATTCACTGCTTACTCAAACTAGTGTTACTTAAAACTCCAATTCCAACTTACCTCTCTTGGAATGATAACCAAACTTATAATCCTTTGATATTGCCCATATACCGCTAACTTTTCCTTTTAGTTCTACGTTATTCAACTTGTTAGGTATAGAGAATTCAACAGTAACAATATCATTGTCTTTACTGAAAGCAAAACTTTTGACTTGCTTCTCCTTTACAGTTTTATGGCTATGCCCTACTCCAATGTACTCATCAATAACATAATTTTTTCCATCTTTTGTTGTTACAACAAACATATATGCTCCATCCATTCTGGGAGATCCCAAAGCAATAGAAAACCAACCACTAGAAGTACTTTGTACACCAATAGAGAGGACCTCATTATTCGTAGAACTAACATAAACCTTCAATTCCTTCGTGGGTTCATAAACTTTCTTATACTCGTTCGTACCAATAACACCATCAACAACCTGTCCAAACCCCTGTAAAGTAAACAAACAAACTAAAAATGAGAAAATAAT
>JAPYWX010000107.1 GCA_028276145.1 Spirochaetota bacterium | reverse complement strand
CAGGAATACCTTCAAGCTTTTCCGGCGAATATACACCCCTCTGTGCTATCTCTATACACCTAAGGCTTATATCAGATGCTATAACCTCAACTGAGAAATCTAACATATTTTCCTTTATTGACTCCAAAGCAGTTATAAGCAAAGAATAAGGTTCTTCCCCCGTAGCACTGCCAGCACTCCAAAGCCTTATCTTGTCTACCCCCTGAACTTTCCTTTTAAGTGCTATCTTCGGAATAAGCTCTAACCTTATGAGTTCAAATTGCTCACTGTGCCTAAAGAACTTGGTAAAGTTGGTTGTTATTGAATCAAGGAATGAAATCAACTCTTCGTAATCCTTACTAAGCAAATCAAAGTATTCATCTGGCGTATATCCCTTTTCTTTACACCGACTGAGAATCTTCCGTTCTAGAACAATTATGTTACTATTCGAAAAGTATATCCCACTCCATTCCCTCACGAGTTCAGCATATTTCTTCACAAGCTCCTCATTAATCTGAAGCCCATCTGCCATAAACCTACAAGATTTTTAAACATCCTTAACACTTTTTTCAATCATATTTAGGTAAACTAATTAATATTAAACCGAGAAGTTATAGAACCTTATGCGAATTTGTCCTAAATAGCACGCTATACTAAATAGCATACTGTACTTCATAGCACTTCTTAATTAAGTCCTTAAAGCACAAAGCACCAAGTCTTAATAACCTATTTAATAACTAAAAGGTCTTAGAAAGCTAAGCTTTCCAACGAGTGCTTATTAGCACGAGTGCTTATTAGCACAAGTGCTTACTAGCACAAGTGCTTATTAGCACATCGTGCTTATGACAGATTTTTAACAGAGTGCTTAAAGTGCATTTTTAACAAAAAACAGGGTAGTTTGGTGCTTCACATCCAAACAGGAAAATAATGGTGGACTGGGTGCTTTATAGCACCGTCGAGTACTTCTACAACCTTAAAGGACTTTTTGTTTAAGCTATTCTGACAGGCGATGGGGTAAAACCTTTCATAAATAGGTTGGAGTGCTTTATAGCACTTCTTAACTAGGGTAATGGAAGGAGTAGCCTTACTTAAAATCTCAAAGGTGGGTAGCTGAATTACTTAAAGCAAGGTGCTAAAAACACCTTTCTACTTAAACACTTTTAATAGAGGTTAAACTTCTCTACAATCAAATAAGATGGGTCCTTAAAAGAGAAGTGATTCTCGGCAGCCTAATAATAACCAAAAAGGCAAGGTAATAATAAATAGGAATTCCTATAGCGAATGTCAGGATTCCCAGATTAGCTGAAATTTCTAGTGGTAACGAAGAAAAATAGTTTGTTAACAAAATAAAGACAACATTAAACAAGTTTGTAGCTCTAAAAAGCAACTCACCAACACTCGGGGAAAGAACATAAGAAACATAAGACAGCATACCTGAAGTTATATTTAGCGAAGACAGCGGAACCATCACTATACTTGACAGTATACCAACTATGGAAGATTTACCAAACCACATTAGAACTATAGGCAATGTGAAAACGGTAGCAACAAACGAAACAGAAAACAATGTAACAACACTCTTTGAGATATTACCCATCTCAAATTTAAATACAGAATTCAAAAAAATTGAAATCGCATCAGTGATATATCTAGAAAACAGTATAATACTTATCAAAGCAACGAAGGACAGTATGAAACCAACATCTACCGAAAGAAATGGATTTAAAAGTAACATAGCTATACCAGTAACCGAAGTAATGTTTAGATAATTAGGCTTAAAGCTAAAACTCCTCATGAGTAACACAATAGAAGCTAGTATTGAAGCTCTAACAACAGGTGGTTTCAACCCAACAATTATAGAGTAAATAATTAAAAACAGAGTACCTACAAAAAATTGAACAACTCTAGGTAATCTGAATAAATTAAACAATATCACCAATACCCCAACTATTACCCCAACATGAAAACCAGAGACAGAAAATATATGAGCTAACCCAGCTTTTCTAACTTCTTCAGAAAACTCCTTTGACATCTCCGATGACTCACCAATAATAAGTGAAGATGAAAGCCAAAAAGTCAAAGGTAATCTACTTTCAAAAGTAGAAAAAATATTTTGTCTCAAATCATTTGCTAACTTAAGTAATATATTCTCCTCACCGTAAGAATCAACCAAACTGTTTTCATCAGAATACAAAACAAACGGAACATCATCTTTAAGTAAATAAAGAGTGTAAGACAAAAAGTTTCTGTTCGTTAGGTAACTATAGAAGTGCCTAGGTCTGCCAATCACAATAACATTAATACCTAACCTACTAAACTCACTATCATAGTTTCTTAGGTAAACCCAAACATTATAGTTTGAAGATTGAACAAGAACCTTGTTTAGAAAGCTAACCTTAACATAACCACTTAAAAAGCTTGTAGGGGGAGTAGAAACAAGTTTATCAATTCTCTTCTTAGAAATGATGAAAGCATAATTAAAAGAAAGATATAACACCAATATCAGAGAAAAAGCTCCCAAAAGGAACTTTTTCCCTTTCACCAAAGAATACAGAAGCAAAATAACAATAATTGTAGCTACCGAGAGCGTTATAACTATGAAGTTTGAATAAAATATCAAAATTCCTTGAGGATAGTTATAAACACTAAGAAATATTCCTAATCCTGATCCAATAAGTAAAGCTAAAAATATTGATAAAAGGAAGAGGGGCATTACAGAGTGGGCAGAGGGGGACTTGAACCCCCACGGGTTGCCCCACTAGATCCTAAGTCTAGCGCGTCTGCCAGTTCCGCCATCTGCCCAAATTTGGGCCGTGCAGGACTCGAACCTGCGGCCCGCTGATTAAGAGTCAGCTGCTCTACCAAACTGAGCTAACGGCCCATACTCTCGCGCCCGGCGGGACTCGAACCCGCAACCATTGGATTCGAAGTCCACTGCTCTATCCATTTGAGCTACAGGCGCTCTCAACTTCCAAATAAAATTATACTAAAAACCTAGAAATGATATCAAGAAAATGAAATAACCTACTCTCTTTGTTCATAATACATTTATGGATGCTATCATAGGTGTAAACGAAATTTCCATAAAATTCGCTAAATCCAACAATATCCCTCTTATAATAGGTCCCTACGAAAAACAACTAGAAGATGTTAAGCACATAAACGAATCAATAAATTTTCCTTCCATAGAAAGCATCCTCAATGAAATTGATAGAGTTTATAATTTTACTTTCAATTTTCTAACATCTTTCGTTATAGAAGAAATATGCTTAGAAAAAGACATAAACCTCGTATCCATTCTTCCCTTTGGCGAAGGAATCATCGTAAAATTCAGCAAGCCCAGAAGCTGCATTAGATGTATCACAGAAGAAAGAAAGATTTCTAACTACTTCTTTCTCCAAGATAAGCTTAGTGAAACAGATGAGGACACATTATTCAAAATTGTTAGTATTTCCATGAATGAAAAAAAGGACTTTTTCATACACAAAGGAAGGATTGAAGAAACTACAAGTAGTTGTGAATGCAGAAATGAAAGAAAATACGCAAGCTACGAATATGGAGAAATGATAAATCCAGATTGTGGAAACGGAACATCCGGAGTTTTTCCAGTAGATGACAGGAAATTAGATATAAAAAAGTTCTCAGAACTTTTCAAGCGCCATAATATAAACATCATTCTTGAGGATGACAACTACATAAACTTCGAGGCAGAAGGCAGAAAAATGTTTCTCTTCGAAAATGGAAGATTGATGATATCAGATTTGAAGGACAAAATAGCAATTGAGTACTTGTACAGGAAATACGTAGGTAACTGATTACCTTGTCAAGTTTATAGTGTAAGTGTTAGAACGGCGAACAAATATCTCTATTGTTGTACCTCCGTTTTTTATAGCTGTTATATCCGAAAGCTTCCTTATCATCATTAATCCCCTTCCCTTAGGACCTCCCTTGTTTGGAGGATTACTTAACACTTCAAAACTGAACCCCTCCCCCTGGTCAGAAACTTCTATGTGAAAACCGTTATTACTTATCAAAGCCTCAGATCTTATCAATTTACGGCTATCAAACTTATTACCATGCTCCAAAGCATTATCAAAAACTTCGTACAGAATAGTTTTTATCTTCCAGACATCGTCGTCTGAAAAATCTACTAACTTGCTAACTAAATAAGACACATAGTTGTCCACTTCGTAAATATTAGACCTCAAAAAACACACTTCGTGGAAAGAATAGAACTTCTTCTGATGAATAAGAATTACTTCCCCCCCAGTCTCCTTCTCTAGCTCATACAAAAGTACAGACTTACTATGTGCCTTTTCTATTATTTTTCTTAGATTTCCAACCTTAAACCTTGAGTAATTAAAAATAATTCCCAAAGTGTCAAAATCAGAAAATATCTTTCTCATCGTTCTCCTTTCAATATAAACCCTATTCCTAGAGGACAAGAAAAACGCTATTCTCTGGAAGGGGGCTAGGTCAAGAGCTATCTCATTAGTTTCTAAATTTATCTCTGCTAAACTGCGTCCTCCCACAATTATTAAAATCAAGTTTTTAAGAGGTAAATAATTATGTGATATACTCTCAGAGTTTGTCGTTATCCAATAATCCAAATTCCCTAAGATGGGTGAAGTAGGTATGTCAAAAACCCTATTGGTTGACATTTTTATCACTTTTCAGATATATCATCAAGTAGTATGTACCTGAAATAAGAACAAAAAGCAAGCAAACAATCTCAAGTATTTTAACTACACTTAAGGATACTGAATTCATGAGGTTCAACACAGATAAAGAATATAAAATTGCCAAAAGAAAAGTCAAAAGTTTTCCAACAAAAACAGCCTGAAAAACGAATTTTTCGTTTTTTATCTTCTTAACAGAAAAAACTGATATCAGGAAATCTCTCAAAATAACTAGTACAACAAAGTACAAATCAAGAATTCCCTTTTGTAATAGTAGCAAAGACACAGAAGCAGAAAGGACTTTATCACCTAGTGGATCAAGAACCTTACCCCAATCCGACACCTGATTAAACTGTCTAGCAACAAAACCATCAACTGCATCAGTAATATATGCAAGTATCAAAACGATAAGGACAACCTTGTAATTTCCCAACCAAAAAAATACAACTATCGGGAAAGACGAATATATCCTTATTAAGGACAATATGTTAGGTATTGTTATTATTCTGCTATCCATACGTAACCATTTTCCTGATAATTGTTTTGAGTACTTTTACATATCAAACACTTACCATCCTTATAATTTTCGCGTTCATAACTCAAGCAACATAAAAGCTTACCGCATGGTCCAATAAGTTTAGCATTCACCTCTGACAAAGATTGTTCCTTAACTAAGCTAGCAGATATGTGGTCGTTCTTAACATCAAACCTACTACAGCAACACTCCATACCACATATACCTATTCCCCCCATCAGCCTGAATGCTTCCCGGGAACTCACTTGCCTCATCTCTATCCTCGTTCTAAATAAAGACGCTAGCTCCTTCACCGCCTCCCTAAAATCAACTCTTTCCTCACTCGTATAGTAAATAACAACTTTACTTTTATCAAGAACAAAGTGAATTTTTAGAAAATTTATATTTGGTAAATGCTTCTT
>JAPYWX010000106.1 GCA_028276145.1 Spirochaetota bacterium | reverse complement strand
AATTGATTATTAAGCACGATAAGCTGTGAATACTTAGTACTTGATAACTCTTCAATAACTAGAAGGTATCGGAAAGCAAAACTTTCCAACAAGTGCTTATTAGCACAAGTGCTTATTAGCACTTTGTGCTAAAAGCACTTCTCTATTAGGGTTAAGGGAGGCGATAGCCTCCCTTAGAATTTTAAGGGTGGGAGGGTGGGACTACTTAAAGGTGATTACTAGCACCTTTCAATTAGGTGCTTTAAGCACTTAAGTGCTTAAAATAGCACATCGTATTAAGTCTGACGCAGGCTTAGCCTGAAACAGGCTTAACATTAAACAGACATAGTCTGTTGAGTCTTTCAATACAATCACCTGCTCAGGTATTAACCTGATCGGGTATAACCTTTTGAAAATCAGGTGTAGCCTGTTCAGGTGTTAACCTGGTAAAGCAAATATTGAAAACAGGTAATAATCTGTTAAAAATTTGGTAGTTCCGTATATTTAATAATATAATAGTTTTGAGTTATGGACTTTGAGAAGTTTTTTTCTTTCTTAGGTAAGGAAAATACTACAACACCTGACAGGTTAAAAGCCATAATGGAAGAAGCTATAGCTTCTTCGCCTTCTGAGGTTTCTAAAACTTCACTTTTTGAAGAAAATATAGGCATTGATGGAGTTGAGAAAGAATTTGAGAGAGGTAAACAAGCATACAGTGAACCTACAGGCACTGCTTTTGAGCCTAAACTTGAAGAATTTGCTTTTACTTCTCAGCCTTCTCAGAGTGAACTTAGTGTAATTGATACTTTACTTTCTGAGTTTGATAACCCTATTCCTACATATGATGAGATTAAGAAACTCACCTTGCCCGAGGGTTTTTATGAGGAGGCTAAGCCTCAGGAGGCTAGGCCTCAAGAGGTTAAACCTCAAGAGGTTAAACCTCAGGAGGTTAAACCTCAGGAGGTTAAACCTCAGGAGGTTTTCCCTACTCAAGAATTTGGTTTTGGTGGAGTGAAGGAAGAGGAGTTATTTGGAGCGTTTGCTCCTGAGGAGCAGGAAGTAAAGGTTGGTGGTGAAGATTTAGGTGAGTTGCTTAAAGAATTTAAAGTTGGAGAGCCTTCGGAGTCAAAAGAAGTTCCTATTGAAAGCCTTGAGGAAGTTTTTGGTGTAGCTAAGGAGGAGGGACCTAGGGAAGAATTTGCCTTTGGTGAGTTTCTAGGGGAAGGTAAGAAAGAAGAGGAATTTGTTTGGCCTAGTGAAGAAGTTGGGAAGGAGGTTAAGGAAGAAGGTTTCGGTTTTGAAGGTTTTGTGCCTGAAGTTGGGAAGGGTGTAGAGGAAGAACTCAAATTTGAGGAGTCTGAGGTAAGTTTCCCAGGTGAAGAGAAGGCAGAGGAGTTTATAAGGGGTTTAGAGTCGGCTGAAAGTGCTGAAGTTTTTGGTGAAGTACCTATTGAGTCATTTACTGAAGAAGTGAGTTTTGAAGAAGCTCCCAAGGAGGAGTTTCACGCGGAAGTACCATTTGTTGAAGAGGTAGGTTTCCCTAAAGAGGAAGTTTCTGAAAAGGTTCTTGAGTTTGAAACTCCCGAGTTTAAAACTCAAGAGTTTAAAACTCCTGAGTTTGAGGCTAAGGAGGTAGGTCCTGCAGAGGCTAGATATGGAGAGGAGCTTTCTTATGAGGATTATGTTCGTGCTCTTGAGATTTTAAAAAGATATCCTTCTTACATTAGGAAGGCTATAAAAGATTTGATAAAGAATGGTCTCATTTCTGAGAACCAGGTTAACAACCTGTTTAGGTATATTCTTTCTAATCCTACTTCTGAGGAACTAAAAAGTTTCGTACTTTCGTTAGCACCTTTTTATAGGTTTGAGGAGGTTCCAGAAAGAAAGGTTATTGTTGCAGCTAAGAGGAGTAAGATTGATGAGTTCTTTGAGAAGGCTTTTAAGAGAACAGTTATAGTTGGATTTGCTCTTGGGGTCTTAGCTATCGTTGGTATTATCGTCTTTAATGCTGTTTCTAGGTATGTGTATTCAAACAATCTGTACAATAGAGGTCTTACCCTTATAGATACGGGGTATTACGAGGAGGCAGAGAATTTATTTAAGAGAGCTGAAGCTGTATCAGGTAGAAATAAGTATTGGTACAATACTTACGCTAAGAGGTATCTTTACAACAATGCTCCAGAGTGGGCTGTCAGAAAATTAGAGAATGCACTCAAATACTGGCCTTATGACTATGAAACTAGTTTGAACTATGTTGATGCTCTTTTGAAGCTTGACCCACCTGATTTTAATAAAGCTTTGAAGTACTCTCAGGATTTTAGAAGAGCTGTGGGTAATAATTTTAAAGGTGTTGATTTGAATGCTCAGGTTTATGTTAAGTATGGAGATTATACGAAGAATCCTGAGTATTACGGAGAAGCTGAGAGGCTTTATCTTAAGTTTTTGCAAACAAAGGATAACAGACATGTTTCTTCGCTTTTCAGGTTGATTTCTATATACATAAGGCTTGATGAAAAGTCTAAAGTTGATGATATTTACAATTACATAAGGGCTATTGATAAAAAAGCTATCGTTGAGGATGTATGTGTTGAGCTTGCTAGGTATTATATTGATAAGGATGACCTTGGTAGAGCTAAAAAGGTGCTACTAGAGTTATCTACAATTAATCCGAAAAACCCGGATTTCTATTATGAATTTGCAAGGTACCTTTACAAGATGGAAAACTTTTCCGAGAGCAAAAGAAAACTTTTTGAAGCTTTGAAGATAAATCCGAAGCATGCAAAGTCTTATGCTTTGTTGGGGGATATAGCTTTGCTTTCTGGTAAGGACGGTGAGGCTATAGAAAATTATCAAAAATCCTTAAGTCTTAACCCTGATCTAGTTGAGCCTTATTACAAGTTAGGAGATATATTTTACAATAAGGATGATTTTACTACTGCTTTAGGATACTACCTATCTGGCTTTAGCAAAGGTGAGCCTGAGGACAAAAAATATTTTTCTGAAGTTAACTACAAAGTCGCTAAGATATACTACATGAATGGTGTTTTAAATGAAGCGGTGAAGTATCTATCTAGGAGTTATGTTTTAGATCCTTATAACCCGCTAATATCTCAGTTTTTGGGTAATATTTTTTTAGAACTCAAAAAGCCAGATTTGGCATTGGTTCAGTTCGGTAAATCTGTTGATGTTTATTCAAAAATATTAGATTCTATAAAGGTTATAAACCCGAAAATCGTTAGACATGTTGAAATTGTTTCTCTGGCTGCTAGGGCTTACAATAATATGGGTGTTTCTTACATTATGATGGGAATGAATGAGGATAATATCAAAAACGCTATTTTGAGGTGGGAAGAAGCTAGAATTCTTGCACAGAATATCAATACAGAGTATCCTATCGCAAAGTATAATATAAATCTTGTCATGCATCCTACGATGATGAAGTATAGCAATTTCGTCATTGATAAGGAACTACCAAAGTCTATTCCTGGGGCTTTGGATTATTATATGAAACAAATTAGGTAACAATAGGGAAATTTGAATTTTAATAGCTAATCACTTCAAGTTTTATTGAATAAAAATGCTTTAAATGTCTATACTTAAATCTAAAGTTAAGGAGTAGCGGATTTATGGTTGGGATGACGGGTTTCTCTTCTATTTCTAAAGATACAAAGTTAGGTAGAATTTCAATGTCTCTTAGGAGTTTGAACTCAAGGTTTCTTGAAATAAAGATAAACATGCCTAGTAATTTAATTGCTGGTGGGCTTGGGGATTTTGAGAAGGTTGCCAGGGATATGATAAAGAGTAATATAAGGCGAGGTAAAATTGATGTTTTTATAGATTTTTCGATCAAAGGACAGGATTCAACAACGGTTGAGTTGAATGAAGAGTTGGCGAAGCTGTATTTTAGTTCTATAAAAAATTTAAGTTTATCATTAGGACTTTTGCCTGATATAGAAATTAAAGACATAATTGCTCTGCCGGGAGTTATGAAAGTTTCTAATACTCAAAAGAATTACCCTACATTGGGAGAATTAAAGAAGATGTTTTCAAAATTGCTGAATGATGTTGTTAAGCAGAGGGTAGAAGAAGGCAAAAGGATAAAAGAAGATGTTGACAAACTCGTCTCTGAAATATTAGCAAACGTTGATGAAATTTCTTCAAAGGTTGATGTTTTGAATTCTGAAATTGAAAAAAAGGTATTTGATAGGGTTAGTAGGTACCTAGGAGACCCTAAGAATCTTGAGATAGGCATTTCTACTATATCTTTCCTTATGAAGATTGACATAAATGAGGAATTAGTTAGGTTGAGAATGCATACTGAGAGTCTTAAGGCTTTGATTAACTCTGATGATGAAGTTGGGAAGAAGGGAGAATTTATTTTACAAGAAATGATGAGAGAATCAAATACTATCGCTGCGAAGTCATTTTCGTATGACATCAGTAATTTAGTAGTTGGTATAAAGACGAATATAGAGAAGATTAGAGAACACTTGCAGAATGTGGAGTAGTTTTCTATGGAAAATCAAGTTAAGAGAGGGAAAATATTTATAGTATCTGCACCTTCGGGTGCAGGTAAAACAACTATTCTAAAGAGGATAATAAATGAAATACCTAACCTGTATTTTGCTGTTTCTGTCACAACGAGGAAGCCTAGGCCGGGTGAAGTGGATGGTGTTGATTATCACTTTGTGAGTGTTGAGGATGTTTTAGAGATGTTTAGGAAAAAGGAGCTTCTGGAGTGGGCAATGGTTCACGGTAATTTTTATGGTACTCCTGTTAGGGAAATAGAGGATAAAATAAACAATGGCAAGAATGTGATAGTTGATGTTGATGTTAAAGGGTTCATGAGAATAAAGAAGTTTTATCCTGAGGCTATATCAATATTTATACTCCCTCCTTCTGAGGAGGAACTAAAAAGGAGACTTTTGAAGCGTGCAGGGAAAGAAGAATTTGATGAGGACCTTAAAGAAAGATTTAGAAAGGCAACTTACGAAATGACATTCAAGGACCTTTACGATTATGTTGTTGTTAACGATGATTTAGAGAAGGCTTGTAAAGAAGTAAAGGAAATAATACTCAAGCATATTTCTTAATCTAAAACAATAAAGTACTATGAAGCACAAGGTGCTATAAAGTACCCTACCTAAAGCGCAACCTATTTTTATCAAACTCTTTTGCTAAAAAAGTATTCTTACCTAATAAAAGTGTTTCAAGTTGATCAAGAATAAGTTGTTTTTAAACACTTTTTGATTTTTTTGAAAAACAATCTATAATATTTTTTAAGGAGGATTTTATGAAAAGGCTGATTTTAGTTATTACAATGCTTCTAACTTTCTTCTGCGTGCCTGCACTATTCGCTGCATCTTTACTAGACGAAGCAGCGAGTTTGGAAGGGAAAGGTTTCGGTGGGGTATTGGTTGGTGCTATCTATAACCCCGGTATAACAGAAGTGAACAAAGCGCTAGAGAGCTATGGGTTTCCAAAGTTTGGTGATGTATCTTTGGGTTTAGGTGGTATGGGATTCGGAGTCATACACAATAAGTTTGTTATAGGTGGTACAGGATTCGCTAATATGCCATTAACTACCGAAGCCAAAATAAATGGCACTAACATAAGTGCTATTATGTCT
>JAPYWX010000103.1 GCA_028276145.1 Spirochaetota bacterium | reverse complement strand
AGGATTGGATATGTTCTCTTTTACAACCTCCCATACTATATAGAGAACCCTTCAAAGATTTTTGCTGTGTGGGAAGGGGGAATGTCATTTCACGGTGGGCTTATAGGTGTCATTGTTGCTGTTTGGGTTTACTCTTTAGTTAAAAAACTTAATTTGTTTGATGTTCTTGATGTAATTTCTATACTTGTACCTATAGGTTTGGGACTCGGTAGAATAGGCAACTTCATAAACCAAGAACTATACGGTAGGGTGGCTTATGGTGTGCCTTGGGCTATGATTTTCCCTACTGACCCTCAGAGATTACCTAGACACCCGTCTCAACTCTATGAATTTTTCCTCGAAGGTATTTGCCTCTTCACCATAATGTGGCTAACAAAGGATAAGAAACTACCCGTTGGTGTCAGAGCATCAATATTCGGTATAGGTTATGCTTCGTTTAGAATTATTGCCGAATTCTTTAGAGAGCCTGACCCTCAGATAGGATACATTTTAGGCTTCATCACGATGGGACAAATTTTGAGTTTGATAATGCTAGTTATAGCAGTTTGGCTATTCTTCTATTTCAAAAGTCAGAACATAAAATCAAAAATCTTCAAATATGAAGTACAAACTCATACTATCAAAAAGAATAAATAGAAAAGTTTTGACTTTTTTGAAAAATACTCTTTTATCTCTACTCGTTCTGTACTGCGTTTTATTGATTTCATTAGAACTTTTCGTAAAGCCTTCTAATTCTTTTTACTTTTTTAGTAACTTTGGAGAAATCATTTACCTAGGTCTTTTTATTATTGTTTTCTTGTTGGGCCTTTTATCTTTTCTGGAATATGAAATTTCAAGGGAAAGGTTTCTTTACAGACAGTTCATTCTTGACATAGTTTTAGCTTTCTCATTAGTTCTCGGCTTTTTTGTTTTTTTTAACTCTACCCCTAAAGGTTATGACGACTTGCTTATTCTAGTTGTTTTCCCTACCTTTGTGATTAGTATTATTGCTATTTTTACTTATATTGACTTAAACAAAGTTTTCACTTTGGACCCTGTAACAGTTTTTGTAATTTCAGTCTTGATAGTAATTGTTATCTCAACAGGCCTTTTATCACTACCCATTTCTTCATCTTCTTCAGAGCCTATACCTGTGATAGATGCGTTTTTCGTTACTGTTTCCGCCGTTTCTTGTACTGGACTCACTACGATAGATGTAGGCAAAGATTTGTCTTTGTTTGGACAAATCGTTCTTATCAGCACCGTTGAAATAGGTGGGTTACTTATTATATTCATTTCTGTTGCAGGTATACTTTATGGCTTGGCTACAAGGAATGTACTAGTCAGAATGAGAGTCGCCTCAAGTATACAAGATGTTGAAAGCTTACGAATGATTGAGAGGTCAATAAGCAGAGCCATTAAGGTAATTATTATTTCTCAACTCACTGGTGCAATCCTTATTTTCCCTTCTGTATACACTAGGGAGAATGATATTTTTAGAGCTGTCTTCAGTTCTATATTTCACTCTATAGCAGGCGTAAATAACGCCGGTTTTTCACTCTACAGTGACAACTTAATAGGATTTAAAAATGATGTTTTTTTCTTGGTGGTCATTTCAACTCTAATGATGATAGGTAACACTGGTGTAATTGTAATTGATGAAGTTATTGAATACTTCAAAAACTTGTTTAAGAGGTTATACAACCTCTTTTTTTTAAGGCAGTCATCAGTTGAGCGATTCAAGTTTTCATTACACTCTAAGCTAACATTAGTTTTCCATCTGTCATTAATTGTTCTCGGTGCTCTTCTCCTTCTAGCTTTTGAAAGTAATAACATCCTTAAGGATGTTAAAAATTCTTTTGCAAATTCCTTATTCAATAGCATATCTTTCAGGACTACAGGTTACAGTACCTTAGACTTTACCAATGCTAAGGAAATTACATACATCATATTTTCCATTTTCATGTTTATAGGTGGCGGATCAGTTTCAATTGCTGGTGGTATAAAGGTTTCTACATTTGCTGTTCTCCTTCTTTTTATGGTTGCTTTCTTTAGAGCACAAAAATCAGCTCAATTCTCAATGAGAAGTATACCCGTTGATGTTTTAACTAAATCAGTATACACTTTCTTCTCAACATTTTTGTTCTTAATTCTCATGCTTCTATTGCTAGACTTTTCTCTTAATAGCAAATGGACTATATCCAAAGAGATTTTTGAACTTACTTCTGCCTTTGGTACTGTTGGTATGACTTCAGGTTTGACATCAAAGAGCCTACCGGCTCTTTCTAAAATAATAATTATAATCACTATGTTCGTTGGTAAAATCGGACTACTTAGTTTAGTTTCAATCTTATCTAGTAGGTTTAATAGAGTTTATCAACACAACTATCCTGAAGGTAAGGTCATTGTTGGCTAGAGAGGACTCTAAATATATCCCTTCCCATTACGATGAAGTCAGAGCCTTCTTTAAATGCCTCTTCAGGTGTCATAATTCTTTTTTGGTCATCTTTTTCCTTCTGTAATCGTATACCTGGAGTTATGAGCTTCACATTTGGAAAGTTATTTTTTATTGTTTTTACTTCCAGAGGTGAGCAAACAAAATATTCTATCCCAGAGTTAACACCTAGTTCAACTAATTTAAGTACTTCGGATATGATAGTGTTGTTAATACCTATTTCTTTTAAGTCTTCCTCAGAAAAACTTGTTAGTATTGATACACCTACTGGTATCATATTAAGTTCTCTTGATATTTTTGACACTCTTTTTAGGCATTCCTTACCCGATAGTAAGTGTATTGTGAACATATCAGCAAACTTTGAAATGCTTCTTATGTGATTTTCCACTGTTGTCGGTATGTCAAAGAACTTTAGGTCTAGGAATATTTTCTTTCCGTTTTCTCTTAGCGTGAATATCGGTTTTATGTGTTCCTTTAGGAATATTGAATGTATCTTGAACCATGAAAATAAATCTTTCGTTTGGTAAAACTTAGTATAAAAGTCATCCAACTCTGTAGTGTCTAATGCTATTATTATTTTTGAGGTATCCAAATTTGCTAGGTTCATAGGTACTTTTTGTATTTATCCTTTTCTTTCATGATTTTTATTAGTTCTCTAACTGTTTGGTCTTTGTCTAGTTTTGTTACTAGGACATTATCACCTTCTTTTACGATTACCATGTTTTCAACTGAGCTTACGGCAACCACACCGACGTTGTCAGCCCAGATGAGGCTATTTGTTACATCAAATGTAACAACATTACCTTTCGTAAAGTTACCATTCTCATCCTTTTCGTTCAATCTGTACACTGCTCCCCATGAACCTATATCGTCCCATACAAAGTCACTTCTCACACAAAGCACCGAACTACTTTTTTCCATTACTCCATAGTCTATTGATATAGATTGTAGCCTATTGAATTCTCTAAAAATTGTTTCTTTTTCATCGTCAGTACCTAGATTTTCTTCTATCTCCATTAGAGCTTCATAAAGTTCTGGCATGTGCTTTGATATCTCTTCTAGAATCACCGAAGTTTTCCAAATAAACATACCACTATTCCAAAAGAATTTACCCGTGCCTAAGTAGCTCATTGCTGTTTTTTGGTCAGGTTTCTCTACGAATCTCTTTACTTCAAATATGTTTATTCCGCTGAATGTATCTACTAAGTTACCTATTTCTATGTATCCGTAGCCTGTTTCTGGTCTTGTCGGCTTTATTCCTAAGGTCACTAGTGAAAGATACTTTTCAGCTGATATAAACCCTGCTTCAACAGCATCGTAGAACTTATTAAGGTCATCAATGTAATGGTCAGATGGTGTTACAAACATTGAAGCATTTCCGAGTATTTGCCTTACCTTTATTGAAGCTAATCCTATAGCTGCCGCTGTGTTTTTCGGTAATGGTTCAACTATTAAATTCTCATAGCTTATGTCTGGTATGTGCTCTTTTACCAGAGGAACTAACTCTTCAGAGACTACTATAAATATATTTTCTCTGTCAGTTATTTCCAAAGCTCTTTCGTAAGTCATTTGAATCATTGATTTAGTTCCAACCAGATTCAAAAACTGTTTTGGTTGAGCTAACCTGCTTTTGGGCCAAAACCTTTCTCCTCTTCCGCCAGCCATTATTACCACACAACGCATAATAAACCTCTCTATGTTTTTATTTATTTGTTATTTTCAGGAATCTCTCTAGAGGAGAGGTAAAGAGGTAATGAGAAGATTCGTAATCTATAGCAAAAACTGAATCTCTTTGAGGGTCATAGCAGTAAATATTCGTACCCTCTACTTTTAAAATTGAAAGTAGGAATGTGTTAGTAGGATTGAATAGTTTTATATAGCCTTCTGGGGAAGTTTTGAGTAGTTTTTCTCTTTTCCTTTTGTCATCAACAAAGAATGATATGTTTAAGCTTCTTAAATCCTTAAGAAAAGAGTTTTCAATGTACACACTGTCTAATTCTTTTTCTGTTGGGCTCAAGGAATACCAGCTTTTATTTTTGTTTGTGAAGACAAAAACAACATTAGAGTTAATAGGCTTGTACTCTATCCCTGTTATATTTGTAATCCACTCTCTAGTGAAAATATTTTTATCTCTTGTATCATAAGGGTATTTTAGGAGATTATCTATCTTGTATGCGTATATGAGGTAGAATGCGTTTGTGCTGTCATTTACTATTGAGTAGTAATAGTCCTTTGTAGGTGTTAGGTTACCAACAGTTATTTTATTAGTTTTCTTGTTAATATCAAATACTATGATTGCGTTAGGATTGTTTAATCCAAACGTTTCCATTGGGTCTAGAGGTAAATCGTTAGATAATGTCTCTAATTTTTCAATATCTGCTAGGATATTTGCCAAAAAGTCACCAAGTTTATGGTCAACTCTATCAACAATATTTGAATAACTTATGTACCAGTAGTCATTACTTCTGAATAGCGTATAATCAAAAGTTTTTTCTCTCTCGTAGTAATCTCTGAAATAGATTTTTATAAATGATACATTTGTACCAGAGAAGTTGCCGAATAGGGGCTCTTTTTCGCTTTTTTTAAATTTCACCTCACCTTTATCAATTATCAGGAAGAGAGCAAGTAAAACAACGAAAGCCCCTGTGAGTAATATTATTAGCGTTTTTTTACTCATACAGAATTATTTCTTCTTCTTACCTAACCTGTGAGGTCTTGGACCTTTCCTAGTTCTAGCATTGGTTCTTGTTCTTTGACCTCTTACAGGTAAACCTTTCTTATGCCTTATTCCCCTATAACAACCAATGTCTATTAATCTTTTTATGTTTAGCTGAACCTCTGTTCTTAAATCTCCTTCTACCTTATAGTTCTTTTCTATCTCGTTCTTAAGCTTAGCTAATTCCTCTTCTGTTAGCTCTGAAACTTTTTTGTTTGGGTCTATTCCTAACTTTTTGGGAATGCTGTATGCTAGAGATTTACCAATTCCATAAATATACCTCAAAGCAACAAGAAGTCTTTTATTAGGAAGCTCAACACCTGCTATACGTGCCATGAGATTCTACCCCCCTTTTGCCTTTGTTTATGCTTTGGATTCTCACAAACAACCATAACTCTACCTTTCCTTTTAATTACCTTACATTTCTCACATATTGGCTTTACGGATGCTCTCACTTTCATAAAAAAACTCCTTCAAAGCGTTAAGATAATGATAAAGTTCAACAAAAGAAAAAATCAACTTTGTTTGTGCTTATGTGCTTAGTAGCACGTTGTGCTTAATAGTACCTTGTGTTGATTAGAAATTCTCTATTAGGGTTAAGATTAGGGTGCTTAATAGCACGTTGTGCTGAATAGCAC
>JAPYWX010000102.1 GCA_028276145.1 Spirochaetota bacterium | reverse complement strand
CGGATAATACACCTTCCATCTCAACAAACTTCTTAAACTTCTTCAAAGCATTCTCAAAGCTCTCTCCATCCTTTATTTCTACATACAGCGCCATTTCTACTTCCACCTCCTTAAAGTTAAAAATTAATTATGATTATACCAACGCTATCCAGGTGGCCACAACATCTGCCTACCACCCAGTACATGGAAATGTAAATGGAAAACACTTTGACCACCTTTACTTAGATGGTTAACAACAACTCTAAAACCATCCTTATCTATGTTCTTTATCTCAGCAACTTTCTTTATAGCCTTAAAAACATTAGAAACAACTTCATAATCCTCTAGCTCCATAATAGTATTTATATGCTTTTTTGGAACAACCAAAGTATGAACAGGAGCCTGAGGATTTATATCATCAAAAGCTATGACATTCTCATCTTCATAAACAATCTTAGAAGGTATCTCTTTATTTACTATTCTACAAAATATACAATCCGCCATGCCTTGTATTAATTATTTTACAACTACACACAACAAAAACTCAACTTATTTAACATTCTGGGCAAGTTTTTTCCCATTAGTCAATATTACTATTAACGAACCAACTATCGCAGAAATAACACTACCCAAATAAATACCTACCTTAGCATAGTCCAAATACCTAGGGTGCTGGTCAAAGGACAAATGAGTTATAAACAAAGCCATAGTGAAACCTATCCCAGCAAGCCACGAAGCACCATAATACTCACTCCATCTAACTTTAGAAGAAATATCCGTTATCTTGAGTTTTATAGATAAGTACGAGAATGTAAATATACCTGTAGACTTACCAAACATCAACCCTAGCGCCACACCTAGAACTACAGGATGGAAAAGGTCATTAATAGAGAAATTACCTACATAAACACCAGAATTAGAAAACGCAAAGATAGGCAAAACAACAAAAGAAACGAAAGAAGCCAAACTTGATTCAAACCTCTGCAGGTAAGGCTCAGAATTCTTTAACTTTTCTATAGCTGTTGAGAAATTAACTTTCGTATCTGGAAAAACCTTACCTTTTTTATATGATTCCATTATACTCTTAAGTGAAGAAGAAACTAAAGCTATGTTAGCTTCAAAATCCTTTGGTATCCTTGTAGGTATGACAAAAGCCAAAAGAACACCTGCTATAGTTGGATGTACTCCAGAATTATAGAAAAGAACCCAAAGAACTATTCCAGCAACCAAGTAAATCCACTCATTAGCTAAATTTACCTTATTCAAGACTATCAAAATTGCAACAACCAAAAGCGCTGTAACAATATAAATCAGTTTGACCCCAACAGAGTAAAACAGAGCAATAACTATAAGAGCCATTATGTCATCAGCTATTGCCAACGCAGTTATATTAGCCTTGACAGCATGTGACACAGCATTACCAAGTAACATCATTACAGCAATAGTGAACGCTATATCAGTAGCCATCGGTATTCCCCAACCTCTAAACGAATCCTTACCCCAGTTAATGAGTGAGTAGATTATTATAGGGAAAAGAAAACCACCTGTAGCGGCTATTACAGGCAATAAAGACTTCTTTAACGATGACAATTCCCCAACTAGCATTTCTCTTTTGATTTCCATACCAACTAAGAAAAAGAAAAAGAACATAAGAATATCATTCACAAAATGCAAAAGAGACATTTTAAACTCAAAATCCCCAAACTTTATAAGAAACTTGGTATTCCAAAAATTAAAGTAAAAATTTCCCCAAGGTGAGTTTGCTATTATTATGCCTAGAACTGCAAAAATCAAAACCAATATACCACTACTCGTTTCATTTTTGAAGAAATCAGAAATTCTATAAAATAAATTACCCTTAACAGCAACATCAAGCTCTTTATTGCTTCTCCTCATATACCTATTCCTCCATGTATAATTTGGATATTTCGAATAGTTATTTTGGATACAAAAAGGTAGAAATTTCAAGAACTGATTGTCTGTTTCTTAACAGGCTAATGCCTGTTTAACAATTTTAAATAAGAAGGTGCTATATAGCATAACGCGTTATGAAGTACAACGTGCTATTAAGCACTTAATTAAAAAGGTGCTAGTCACATCAACGTTAAGTAGCCCCACCCTTCCCACCCTATTTTACGAGGAGGGATTTCACCCCTCCTCACTTCCTAGAATATTTGAATAAGAAAGTGCTATGAAGCACAAAATGCTATTAAGCACTAGTACTATTAAGCATAACGTGCTATGAAGCACCACACCCATTTTTATCTGAGAGATACTATGTATCTTAGGTAACGTATCTAAGATACCATGTATTTGAGACGCTACGAATTAAATGAGAAGTAAACCTCTAAGAATTTAAATCTATATAAACCTTCTAAAATCATGAAAATAAGACAGTGTTTAAAACACAAAAGTGTTCAAAACACATAGTGTTTTAGCAAAAAATTGAAAAAGAGCAAGTTTCTAATAAAAACTTATTAGAGAGTGTGTAAATGAAAGTAGCCATATTGATGGGTAGTGACTCTGACTTCAACATAATGGTTGAGGCTGCTAAAGTGCTAAAAAGCTTTGGTGTTGAATTTGAAATCAGAGTTATATCAGCGCATAGGACACCAGAAAGGCTACATGAGTATGTAAAGCAAGCCGAAGAATCAGGCATTGAGGTATTTATTGCTGGTGCTGGCGGAGCAGCACACCTAGCAGGTGTAATAGCTTCACTAACAAACCTACCTGTGATAGCAGTACCAATTGAAACAAAGTTAGGTGGATTAGATTCTTTACTATCTATGGTTCAGATGCCAAGTGGTATACCTGTTGCTACAGTAGCAGTTAACGGAGCCAAAAACGCCGGAATCCTAGCAACTCAAATCCTATCTATTAAATACCCCGAACTCAAACAGAAATTAAAAGAATACAGAGAGAAAATGAAAGAAGAAGTTAAGAGAAAGGACGAAGAAATTCAGACAAAAATGTCCTTTTAACAGAGAGGTTACATCTCTCTGAGGTAAAACCTCTCTGAGGTAAAACTTTGTGAGGTAGAACCTCAAATTTATCTTGAATGAATGCTAAAGTTTCTGTTATAATTTAATTAGATTTGCTTTTGGGCGGTTAGCTCAGTTGGTTAGAGCGCCACTTTGACGCAGTGGAGGCCAGAGGTTCGAATCCTCTACCGCCCAAAGTTCGGGATGTAGCGCAGCCAGGTAGCGCACACCCTTGGGGTGGGTGGGGTCGCTGGTTCAAATCCAGTCATCCCGACAAGAACTCGGTAGCCCACCTCGCAGTGTGGGCTACCACCTCATCGTTATCATTCCTAAGCTTCGCTATGTCATCTACAAGCTTTCTAGCTTTGTTATTAACTGCTACTATAATTGCATTTCTAATTAGTCCTCTCCTTCTAGCTCTAAGTATAGGCTTACCTCTAAAAATCTTCTCAAATTGATTTTGACTAGGTATGGAAAGAACATCTTTTAAGTTAAGAAATGGAGTAACATTTGAGTTGAATTCCTTAATCTTTGTATTGAGTTTCTTAATGTACAAAAACTTATTAAAGGGGCAAACTTGCTGACAAACATCACACCCAAAAACCCAATCCCCAAATTTCAATGCTAAGTCCTCAGGTATAATACCCCTGTATTCTATTGTAAGGTAAGATATACACCTTCTAGCATCTAAAACATAAGGTGCCAAAGCACCTGTAGGACAAGAAGAAACACATAAATTACAACTACCACAACCTTTGAAATTCAAAGGCTCAGTTGGCTCTAAATCCAAATCTGTCAGAACTTCACCTAAAAAGAAAAAAGACCCCAACTTACCAGGACTGATAAGAAGAGTATTTTTCCCTTGAAAGCCAATTCCACTAACAACACCAAAGCCTTTCTCATAAATAGGCGTAGAATCAGAAAATATCCTGTACCTAAATTCAAAGCCACCAACCTTCTTAAGCCTTATTACAAAATCCTCTAGCATCTTCTTGACTACATAATGATAATCATCTCCCCAAGCATACATAGAAACTCTTCCGTACTCTTCAGAAGGTCTCTCACAAAAAGATGAATTAAAATAACTCACACCAACCCAAATTATACTTCTAACCCAAGGTTCGACTAACTTAGCATCAAATTTCTTAAGTTCATACTCTTTTAAATATCTCATTTCCGCATTAAAAGAATTAGAAATCCACCTTGAGTAGTTAGAAACGAGTTTTTCATCATTCAAAAATGACTTAGAAACTGAAACCAAATCAAAACCGGATTCAAAGGCTAAAAATTTTATTTTTTCTGTATTTAACATAAAAACCCCCGAGGTGACCTCGGGGATAGAAACTAATCTAAAATCTCAAGTATAACTCTCCTACCATTCTTGACAGCAATAGCACTAACGATTGTCCTGATAGCCTTAGCAATTCTACCCTTCTTACCGATGATCTTACCTATGTCCTCAGGTCTAACTTTGAGCTCAAGAATGGTTGACTTTTCTCCCTCTACAACTTTAAGGGAGATATCTTCAGGATAATCAACCAACGCCTTAACAATCTGTTCAACAAGCTCTTTCTCCTTCATACGCTACCCCTCTTTTTAAAAATTTTCTTATGATTTTGCTTCTTGAAATCTTTTCACAAGTTTAGAAACAACATCCGAAGGTTGTGCACCTTTGGAAACCCAAAGTTGATACTTATCAAGGTCAACAAAAAATTTACCATTCTCTAATGGAGCATAATAACCTATACTTTCAATGTAAGCACCATCTCTCTTTTTCCTTGAGTCAACCACTACAATCCTGTAATAAGGCCTATGCTTAGCCCCCATCCTCATTAATCTTATTCTTACCATAAGCACCTCATTTAATTTTCTAAAGAATTTTAAGGAAACAAATCAGAACAATTCAAGTTCTAAAGACTCACTTTTCTATTAAAAAATATTAAATAAGAAACTGCTTTAAGCACATAGTGCTTTAAGCACAAAGTAATAAAACACATTACTTTTAGCAGGCTCATCAGAACTAGCTGATGAAGAGATAATATGAAGCAGTTTTAAGTATTTCAACTTAGCACAGTGTGTCTAAGCACATTAAATATATTTGACAACAGTAAGTAGAAAAAATAAAATTCATTTTAAGGAGGAAGGACATGAAACGGATAAGATTAGTTTTTATATCTCTTCTGTTTATAATACTCACTTTGCCAAATCTATTTGGAGCTCCTATAAAGATAAATCTTTGGCATGCTTATAGGGGGGATGAGAAAAAGGCAATAGAACAAGTTGTTGACACTTTCAATCTGACCACATTTGACATTCAGGTTTCGCTTCTGCCGGTACCTTTTGATGCAATGAATGATAAAATAAGGACAATGGTACCACTTGGCAAAGGCCCCGATTTGTTCATATTCGCTCAAGACTTCACTGGTGAATGGGCAAACAACAACATAATCCTACCCATAGATGACATGATTACGCCTGATATTGTTAAGCAGTTTCCCAAGTACCTAATGATGGCTTATGTTTACGGTGACAACGATAACCTTTGGGCACTACCTATGTCATTTAAGAACTTAATTCTATTTTACAATAAAAACTACATCTCGAAAGTTCCAGAAACTTGGAGTGAGCTCATAGATTTAGCTAAAAAGTTCACAGACCCAAAATCAGGACCTTATGGTAGAAGAGGCTTCGTCTATGACATGGGTAACTTCTACTACCACACAATGTGGATACAGGGATTCGGTGGGAAAATATTTGAGAAAAGGAAAGGTAGAGAGTACTTCCCACTTCTTGACTCTGAACCTATCTATAAATCAATAAAATATGTTTTAACTCTAAGGAAGATGATAAACCCAAGTGGTGACCCTAAAGGTG
>JAPYWX010000101.1 GCA_028276145.1 Spirochaetota bacterium | reverse complement strand
CATGTGACCCTGAGTACTATAAGTGGAATCAATGGTTTTTCTTGAAAATGTACGAAAGAGGTTTGGTATACAGAAAAACATCACCTGTCAATTGGTGCCCTCATTGTGGTACTGTTCTTGCTAATGAGCAGGTTATAGATGGTAAATGTTGGAGGTGCGACACACCTATAGAGATAAGAAATATAGAACAGTGGTTTATAAAAATAACAGAGTACGCTGATAGGTTATTAGAAGACCACGCTAAGCTTGGCAAGTGGCCCGAGAAAGTTATAGTGATGCAGAGAAACTGGATAGGTAAAAGCTTTGGTGTCGTTGTTAACTTCAAGTTAGATGATGGCTCTGATTTCCCAATATTTACTACTAGACCTGATACAATCTTTGGTGTTACTTATATGGCTATAGCTCCTGAACACCCATTAGTTGACAAAATAATGGAAGAGAACCCGAGTATCGTAGAGGAAGTGAAGAGGATGAGAAGAGAAGATTATAGATTAAGAACTTCTGAGGAATATGAAAAAGAAGGAGTTTTCACAGGTAGATACGTGATAAATCCTCTCACAGGTGATAAAGTGCCTCTCTGGGTTGGTAATTTTGTTCTTATGGAGTATGGTACTGGTGCTATCATGTGCGTTCCAGCACATGATGAAAGAGATTTTAAATTCGCTAAGAAATATAACCTACCAATAAAAATTGTCATTCAACCAAAAGATAGAGAACTGAAAGTAGAAGAGATGAAAGAAGCTTATACTGAAGAGGGTATACTAGTTAACTCTGGTGAGTTCTCAGGACTTAATAGCAAGGATGCTATAATCAAAATAATAGAGTACATTGAGAAAAAAGGACTTGGACAGAGAAAATACAATTACAGAATAAAGGACTGGCTTATTTCTAGGCAAAGGTATTGGGGTACTCCTATACCTTTTATAAAGTGTAGTGATTGCGGTTATGTTCCTGTGCCTTATGAAGATTTGCCCGTTATCCTTCCTAGGGATATAGCCTTTACAGGTAAAGGTAATCCATTAGAGAGCAGTAAGGAGTTCTTAAAAGTTAAGTGTCCTAAGTGTGGTAAGGATGCTGTCAGAGAAACTGATACAATGGATACATTCTTTGATTCAAGTTGGTACTACGCTAGATATACATCACCTAAGTACGATAAAGCACCTTTTGACAGAGAAGAAAGTAAGTATTGGCTGGATGTTGACCAATATATTGGTGGTGTTGAGCATGCTATACTTCACTTGCTTTATGCTAGGTTTTTCCATAAATTCATGAAAGATTTAGGGCTTGTTGATAGTGATGAGCCATTCGTAAATCTTCTTACTCAGGGAATGGTTTGTAAAAAATGGGTAAGCATTTCTATGCTTTTGAGGCATTTAGGATTGACGGAAAACGATACTATTAGTACCCTTGCTAAGAAGTTGAATGTTGGGGGAATTAACGATAATAGAGTTATTAAAGATGTGATGAATGAAAACAATTTAACATTGGCTAGTAATATATCACTGCTTTTTGATAGTGTCAACTTGCCTGGTAAGGATGAGATTTTGAGGAAGTTAGAAGAAGAGATAGGTGAATCTGCCAAAATGTCAAAGTCTAAGCACAACACGGTTGACCCTGACGATATGGTAAAAAAGTATGGTGCTGATGCCGTTAGGTTGTTTATTCTTTTTGCTGCACCTCCGGAAAAGGATTTGGATTGGAGCGATGAGGGTATAGAGGGAGCGTATAGATTCTTAAATAGAGTTTGGAGATTGGTAGCGAATAATATTGAGATGATTAATAAGACACCAGATTTGGATTATTCAAAGATTGATTCTAATCTTGATAAAAGGTCTAAGGAGCTTCTTATAAAGATTAACTTGACGGTGAAGAAGGTTACAGAAGATATAGAGAGAGATTTTAGCTTTAATACTGCCATAGCTAGCTTGATGGAACTAACTAATAGCTTACAGTCGTTTAATCCTTCTAACGAAGTAGAGAGAATCATTTTCAAAGAGGGAATTATTAAACTCATAAGGTTGTTACATGTTTTCACTCCTCACATAACAGAGGAGCTTTGGGAAATGTTAGGTAATACTCAGCTTCTTGCGACTATGGATTGGCCTCAGTATGATTCAAGGTTCTTGGTTTATGATAGTATTGAGATACCTGTTCAGATTAACGGTAAAGTTAGAGCCAGGGTTACTGTGAATGCCGATGTGAGTGAAGAGGAATTAAAGGAAATTGTTCTAAACGATGAAAATGTTAAGAAGTACCTAACTTCAGAGCCTAAGAAAGTTGTAGTTGTTCCTAAAAAGCTTGTTAGTATTGTTTTATAAACTTCTCTAGTGGAGGTGTGAGCCTCCACTAAAATGATAATTATTAAAAGCTGAACAATAAGTATAAACTTATTATTGGGCTTGTACCTATTAGAACTGCTCCTCTGTTTTCGTTAAATTGTATTACTCCTAGCCCGATTACAAATTCTGTATTGAGTCCAAGTCCAAAATTGCCGGTGAATACATTCCCTTGTACCCCAATTCCACCAGATAAGTAGTAGCCAAAAGGTATAGTTGCTCCTACTCCACCTCTTAAAGTAAGGTTAAAATTGTAGTTATTCCTATAGATTCCTGGTCTAAAGCCAATATTTAGCTCAATTGGGAAGTAGTAGTCTTCTATTGCTGTATATTCTTTCTTATCTAGGAAGTGTGCTAGTGATGGTTGTGCTCCAACGAAGAAGTTAGCCCATGGGTACTCGTATTCATCTACTTTCAACCAAAAATTTTTTATTGCGTATATCCCTAAGCCATAAGATTCATAGTTACTGGTATAGGTCTGATAATATTGAGCGGAAACAAATAGGTCTCTGTCTTGATAACCTAGCGAGACATTCAGGGCATTATTTTCTGAAAGAGGGATTCCGGCTGAGAGTGAAACGAGGTTTTTGTTATATATATTTTGTGGGGTCGATGGCAAATATATGGGCCTCCACTGTACACTACAAGATGTTAAAATTAACATAAAAATAGGTAGCACGATTTTGTATACTTCCTTCATATTCGCCCCTCAATTTCTACATAAATTATATCTCTTTTTTTTGGTATGTCAAGATTTTGTAATAAGTGTCTCAGACACTTAGTGTCTCAGACACTTAGTGTCCCAGACACTTTGTGTCTTAGACACTTAGTGTTCAAAACACTTAGTGTTTAAAACACCTTTTGTTTGGGTGCTAAATAGCACCATGTGCTAAATAGCACTCTATTTATTGATACTGAAAGTATTGAAATTATATCATATCCTTATGGTTAAGGAAGTAATTACTTTTGTTTTTGTGATTGTCTTTTTCCTTGTTGTTGGTATTGTTGTTAGTGTTTCTGATTTTGATTTTAAGTTGGCAGAGTTTGCCGTAGGTAGTTCTGTAGATTCTAAAAAGGCTGGTACTGAAATTTACTCAAAGAAAAGTTACTCAAGTAAGAAATCCGATAATAGTAGTGTTATGAAGGCTATAACTGTTAAGGTAATAATTAACGATGGTGAAAGGTTGGTGAATGTTGATTATGGTACTTCTCAACTGGAAGTTATGGCTGTTTTCGGCAAGAGATTTGAAAATATCTTGACAATAAGTAACTACTTTAAAATAATTAATAACGGAGATGTTATAGATGTGAGGTAGTTTATGGATAAAAAGATTGATGAAATAGAAATAGAAGAGATAAGCTTGGATATTGATGACAAGTACGAAGTTACTCTTGATATTAGCCCATCTACTGATGATATACTAGAGAGTCTTAAGATTGACCAACCGATAGCTAAGGAAGAGGAATTAGCAGAGGAATTAACAATAAAAGGAATTGAAGAAGAAAGTAAGCTTGAATCTGAGGTTGGAGGTATTGGGTTAGAGGAATCTGGTGTGTTAGGAGCTGAGGAAGAGTTTAAAGAGGTTTCTAGCCTAGAAGGTCTTGAAGCCCCTCAAGAGTTTGGGTTTGAGGCTCAAGGTGTTGAAGGATATCAAGAAGAGGAGAACAATATATCTCTTTCTGTTGAAGAACTTGATAGTATCCTTAGTGAGGCTAAGGTTGAGGAAGTAAGTAGCGAGGACGTCGGTTTAACTACTTCTGAAGAAGAATCAGTTGGATTTGAAGTAGAAGAAGGATTGTCTACAGAGGTGATTGGTGTTGATTTCTCGGCTTCTGAGGAAGCTATTAGTTTTGAAACTCAGAAGTTAGCTCAAGGAAGGGGAGTGGTTGAAGATTTAGGTGATGTTGTTGTGATGGATAGTGAAGGGTACAACAAGGTTATTTCCGAAGAGTTACCACCTATAGAGGAGAAGCCAGTGGAGGTTGAAGAAGGATCTGTTGGTTTTGAGGAGGAGTTTTCTTTTGGTGAGGCAGTGAGCCCTGAGGAGTTGGGTATTGGTGAAGAAAAGAAGGAAGAGTTTGAGCTTAGTGAGTTTGCTGAGATAACTGAAGAGATGGTAGAGGAACAGAAGTTGAATGTTGTAGAAGGTGAGGAAGAGAGTAAAGAAGAAGCTTTCACAGGAGTTAGTGAAGAGGTATCTTTTGAAATTAGTGAAACTAAAGAAGGAGAGATAGTTGGTGAGTTTGAGGAAATTAGTGAAATAGGTTTAGGTGAGATAGAGTTAGGTGTTCCTCAAGAAGAGTCAATTACCAAAGAAGAAGTTGAGGTTGTTGATGATATTAGCATTTCGAAAGGGGAATATGGAATTGTAGAGGAGATTCCGGAGGCTATTGGGCTTGGTGAGGAAGTTAAGTATTCTGTTACTCCCGAGGAACTCGGTATTGAAGAGATAGAGATTACGCCTGAAGTTGAGACAAGTAGTATCGTTGGTATTGGATTTGAGGAAGAAGCGAAGGAGAAAGTAGAGGAGGAAACGAGAGGGGCAGAAGAGGTTATTAGCTTTGTTGAAGAATCTATAGGTTTACCAGAAGTTGAAGAGAAAGCTTTGAGTATTGAGGAAAGGGGAGCGAAGATAGAGGAGGCAATAGAAGGATTGTCTGATGTTGAGAAAGAGGCTTTGAAGAAGGTTCTTAAGTACTTAGATAAGCTTCTTGAGAGTTTGCCTGAAGATAAAGTTAGAGAGTTTGCTTCATCCGAGTACTATGACCTTTATGTAAGGTTGTTTGACAAACTCAACATAAAGTAGAGGGGTTTATGGGATTACTGGAGAAAGCTAAGAGTTATCGAGAGAAGCTTATTATAGAGAGTTTGAGCGGTCAAGGTGATTTATTTGAACGTAAGCCGGTTACTCTTGAGGATTTGAAAATCCTCAAAGATTATTATGAAAGGACACTAAGTGAGAAAAGTCTTCCTGTTGGTACAAAGTTTTCTTTACTCTCGCTCGTTGTTAAGGTTGCTGAGGATGTTAAGTACTTTTCATCAATTGAGAGTATAGCATCTACGCTTTATACTGTTCTTAGTAGGGTTGGTTTTAATGTTACGGGGATAGGGTATTTCTACGAAAAGTTTGATGTTGTATACGGTACGATAGATGAAAATGAAGTGCCTAGTTGGTTTGGTAGTGGGTACTATGTTTCTTCTAATGGTTCAACTTACTTCAGAGTACCGGGAGAGATGGCAACCTTCATTGTTGCTAAATGTTCGGGGAGTGATAGCATAAGTGAAGATGTTGATATGGTTATCTCTCGCTGCTTTGATATACTTTCTGTTGCTCTTAAACTCATACAAAATAAAAGTGGGGATGTCTACAGATTTTACGGTTATAGGAATGCGTTGATTTTTAAGACGATAAGAAGTATTTTAGAGGATATCTACATTGAACCTAAAGACAAGGTTGTTATGTTGGCTTATTACTTCAAAGAGTTTTTTGGTTTGAATT
>JAPYWX010000100.1 GCA_028276145.1 Spirochaetota bacterium | reverse complement strand
TTAGGTGGATTAATTATATTGAGAATATGTCAAAAGTATTGCTTGAAGATATATTGGAAGAAGAATTGTCAAGGGCGTTTGAGGTTAAGGATAGGGAAGCATTGAAGAGGTATGTTAAGGTAGTTGTTGAGTCGTTTTCGGAGAAGAACGATGTAAAAGAATTAGGTTATGAGGTGAAGGAGGGATTCAAGTTGATTAGTAAGGATATGTTAATGATTTCAGATAGGCTAATGGAACTTAAGGGAGAGATGGCAAATGTTAAAGAAGAGGTCAAAGAAGATATATCAGAAATTAGGGAAGAGATAAGGTTATTAATAGAGAATACGAATAGGAGGTTTGAGGAGCAAAGGGAGTATACAGATAAGAGGTTTCAGGAATTGATGCAGTATGCAGAAAAGAGATTCCAAGAGCAAAAAGAATACACTGATAAGAGGTTTGAGGAGTTGATGCAGTATACTGATAAGAGATTCCAAGAGCAAAAAGAATACACTGATAGGAGGTTTGAGGAGTTATTACATTACTCTGACAAAAGGTTTGAGGATATGAACAAGAGGTTTGATGATATGAATAGGAGATTTGAAGAACTTATACATTACTCTGATAAAAGGTTTGAGGATATGAATAAGAAATTTAACCTTCTTACATGGCTAATAGGGATAGGTTTTACGGTTTTGACGGTTTTGATTACAGTTTTTAGGTTTGTTCATTAGGTGCTTATCAGCACTTTGTGCTCAAAAATTGGAGGGGATGGGACTATTAGTAGCAGTGTGCTTAATAGTACCTTTTTAATTAGATACTAATTAGCACCTTTCTAATCAGACACTTTAAGCACATTAGAGCACTTTTTGTTTAAACTATTTTGGTAAGGAGAGGAGTTAAGCATCTATCAATAAAATAGGGCAGGTGTGTAGGATTACTAAAAGGTGTTGGGAAGCGAAGCTTTCCAATAGAAAATTAGGGCTCGTGGGTTACTAAACTAATAGTTAAGCTATTCCTTCCGAACTTTTATTTGTGTTCAGATTTTTTTATATTATTGACATGAGGAAAGAATTTTTTGTATTTTTTACTTTTCTTTTAGTAATTATTTTTCTGTTATTCCCATCTAGTTTTTCTTTTGGTGAGGATAAAAAGAAAGTAGGGGTTACTAAATTTTTTGGTACTGGGCTTGATACAGATGAGATTGTTGATAAACTTGTTGAGGTTGAAAAGCAGAAAGGTGAAAAATATCAACAGGAGATAAGTAACCAGATTATAAGAAAGGCAATAATTAATTTCTTGGATTCTAACCTAAAGGACCTAAAAGAAACTGCGAAATCACTTTATGATTACAGGTCACCTTTCGGTAATAGATTAGGTTCATCTTCTGATGAAAGTATAGTCAAAATTCTACCTAATAGGGGTGCTGAAATTAAAGAAGTGAGTATTAGAGTTGAGAAGATGGCCAAGCCTGATACATTTATTTCCGACCCTTTACCTATAGGCACGAAACTCAATCCTTTCAGGTTCACTATAACTGTTGGTACCAATAGTTACGAAATTGATTTTGGAGGTGGTACGCTCTATGACCTTGCCAAGACGATAAATGATGTTGCCGGTAATGCTGTGAGTGCTTCAGTTGTTAAGGTAGACAAAGATAACGAGGTTATTAGGATCTCATCAAAGAAAACCGGTAAAAGCAATAGGATATTCATAAGTGGTGATGTTTCTGAACTTATTAGAATAGGACTTTTGGGTAGGAATGTCAAGAAAGAGGAAAAGCCTAAAGAGCTAGATATAATTAGTTTGTTTACCCCATCTTTGACTTTGAAGCTTTCAAAAAGAACTGTTTTGTCTAACAGTGTTGAGTATGCTATTGCTGAAAAGACTGTTTTAGAGGTTTCTAATGATTTCTATTACTACCAGCCACCGAAGGTGGCTGATATAGATATTAGATTAATGGAAAGTGTAAAGGTGAGTAATGTTGAGGTTAAAGGTGGTAGTGCAATAGGTAGTTTACAATCATTTGTTACGTACATCAGTAACGATTATGACTTTATAATTCTTGTCTTTTCGGATGACACTAAGAGAGTTATAAGAATCTCTACTAATTATCAAGTTGTAGATTTGGGGAATGAAAAAGGGAAAACTATCAAGCAAGTTATTTTGAGGAATGGTAATGACCTTGTTGATATTGTTTTCAGTAAAATTAGGGTTTTTGATAAAAAAGAGGTAGAATTTGAGCCAGGTTTCGTTCCTAAAAATTATATTTCTAAGGCTGATAATGCTGTTTTGTATGTTGATGGTGTTAGGATTGAAAGGGAGAGCAATGACATTGATGATATAATAAACGGTGTTGTTAGAATAGTGGGGGAGGATCCTAATAAGGAGGTATCGGCTAAGGTTGACTATGATTACGCTTCAATAACTAATGCTATTTCAAATTTTATTGAGAAGTATAACAATGTTATGATATACCTTAGCAAGATAACTAAGCCAATTGTTGACAGAAGACAGCTTTATGAAAAGCCAGATGAGGAGAAAGAAGAAGGTTCATTTGCTACAGATACTGATCTGATTAGGCTCAAGGATAAGCTAAGGTTCTTGGCTATGCAGCCTTATAAAACGGCTAATACAAACATAAGGTTACTTTACCATGTAGGTATTTACACCAAGGACATTGAAACGAAGTTAGATTTTCAATCAGATTTGTGGGAGTACGTAAGAAGAGGTGTTTTAACTTTGGATAATGAAAAGTTTACGAGGGCTCTTTTGCAGGATATAGAAGCAGTTAAGCAGGTTTTCGCTAATGATACAAATTCTGATAAGCTAGTTGATTCAGGATTTGCCTACGAGGTTGCTACTTTGTCTGATACATATACCAGAGTTAACGGAATTTTTGCTCTTAAGAAGAAAGAAATTGACAACATAATCAAAGCTAACAAAGATTACTACGCTAAGTTTGAAGAGAGACTTGAGGATTATAGAAAGTCCCTTGAGTCAAAATTTGCTAAACTCCAGCAGATGCTTAGAGAAAGTAAGTCTAAACAGGATTGGTTTAAAGCTCAGATGAAAGGGCTTTCGTCATCTTCTGAATAAGTTCACCATGCTATGTGATATATAAAACCCATTGCTTACCAAAGCATTTATCAGAGGGTAATTATGAGAAGGAACTAGGATTTCAACGAAATCAAATTGACTTGGAGAGATAAAATTCAAAGCTCTGTTTATTAGGTATTTACCTATTCCTTTGCCTCTAAAATCTTTTTTCACGAATATGTCAAATATTCGGTATACCTTTATTGTTTTGCTTGATATATTTGAGAGTGTTGAAGATAGATTTGTGTCCTCTTTGATTATTATGTATCCTATAGGTTCGTTTTTTGCTGTTGCTACAAAGGTTTTGAATATGTCAAAGTTTAGCTCTAGTGACCTCAGGTAATTGTCAAGAATGTTTGACTTTATTTTTTCTTCTATTTCGTTTTCAAATAATATGGGGAATGGGTAGTTTAGGTACTCTTCGTTTTGGGATATGAGGGCATGAAGTTCTTCTTTTGATTTTGATAGTGATATGTTTATGTTTTCTTTTGGTTCTTGGAAAATCATTTTCCCTTTGAATAGCCTTAGAGTGAGAAAGGTAGAGGAATATTTGAATCTGTGTTTTGTGTAGAAGTTTATCGCTTTTGTGTTGTTTTCATCGGTGCTTACGGATATTATTTGTGCACCTCTTTTTGTTGAGTATTCTATAAAATACTTCATGAGTTCTGAGCCTATGCCTTGGCCTCTGTAGTTTTTTGATACTGCAATCAGGTTTATTTTGTATATTTGTCTGTAAGTTATGGATGACAGGGATTTATCGTAGCTCCACGATAGAAAGCCGAGGATTCTGTTTTTGTTTACTGCTATGAATGTGTTTGTTGAGGAGGATATTATATTTCTTGATATTAGTGAGAAATCTGATGTACCAACGAGGTTAACTAGTTTTTTATCTACTCTGTACATTGAGAGTTCAAAGGAATCTCTACAAATTTCTTGAACGGAGTCAAGATCTGTTGGCTTGAGTTCTGTGATGTATAGCACTGGTTAGATGAGCGGGAAACGGGACTCGAACCCGCGACCCTCGGCTTGGAAGGCCGATGCTCTACCAACTGAGCTATTCCCGCTTTCTTATATAAGTATACAAAACCTTAATAATTTTATTCAAGTTTTGAGAATTGTGGTGTGGCTAGGTGCCTAATAGCACTTATTATTATCTCAGAGAGTGTAGAGGGACGAATCTTCTCTACAATCAAAAAGAGTTAGTGGGCATGGTGCTTAATAGCACGTGATGCTTAATAGCACCTAAAAGCACTTTCTTAATTCACATATTCTAGAGAGTATAGGAAGTTGGAATCTCTTAACAATTCAAATAGGGTAGGTGCTTAATAGTACTTTTTATTAAGCATTGGAGAGTGTAGAGAGGTGAGACCTCTCAACAACAAACAGGGTAGGGTGCTTGATAGTATCTTCTTGTTTACATCAAAGAGTGAAGAGAGATGGTGTCTCTCGGAGACGGTGTCTCTCGGAGACGGTGTCTCTCTTCAATTAATAGGGTGGGTGGGTGGGTGGGGTTACTTAAAACAATGTGCTAATGGCATTTATTAGATAATTGAAGGTTAACTGTAGTTAAGAAGGTGTAATCACCTTTAAGCAAAAGACTACACTATTCAGCAACTCCCTTATTTTTTAGAATAAGTTGTTCCTAAAAAACAAGATTTTTAAGTGTTGTTTTTTTACAACAATCCCCCTTTTGACCCCCCTTCGGGAGACTAGGAAAATAAAGGCTTTGAGAGCAGTGTGCAAATTTTGCACAAAGGGTGTGAAAATTTTGCACACTTTTTTGAGTTTTTTAGTAAGCTTTAAAATTTTACGATTTTCTACTTTAGTAGTATTTACCGAGTGTTTTGGAGGCTTGAATCTTATTTTCTGTTGACTTGGCATGATTTTTGATAAATAATATATTTAGGAGGGAAAGTATGAGCAAGTACATAGTTACTACCCTTTTGGTATTCGTCTTTTTGTTTGGTTTAGGAAATTATTTGTTTTCTGAGTCTTACTTTTATTTTGAGCCTTTTACTACTACACCTAGTGGTTGGTGGTATGTAGCACAAGGTAACGATGGTGGACTTTGGTACAACAAAGAGGGAATTATCTCTAGTTTATCTACTGCTAATAGGAATAGTTCTTTTAATTTTACTGGTGGTAGAGCTGTATTTACAGGTAATATTGTGACTACTGCTACTACTGCTTACTTAGGTATATGGGTAGGTACTGCTATAGGTTTCACTAACAAGTTATGGAATCCATCGCCTTATAATCCTTTTGGGTTTGAGATACTCAGAGTGTCTGCTAGGATTGATCCACACGATGATAGTAGCAATCCTGAATCTCGTAGACATGCCGCCTCTATGGATATATTCCTGGCTGAGTACACAAACCTTAATAACTCTTCACCTGACTATACCAAGTTCCCAAACCAAATAGTTCTATACGATATGATGAGGATGTGTGATAATGTCTCAAACGATGCTAATACCACACCTTATAGCCAGTGGGGGGTTTGGGAGAGTAGCTACAGTAGGATATATGTAACGAACCTTCCGAGGCTCAATGGTAGCGGTACCGTAAACCTAAGGCCAATCCTTGAGTGGAATATGGATGATAACTGGGTTAATACAAATAACGAAGGTGTCTCTTATACTCAGTATGCAAATAATTATTCTACTAATACCAATCAAATAAAAATAATGGTTACGCATGATGGTACTAAGGTTTCTTTTTATGTTAATCCTCTTGGTAATGGTGGTACACCGAATGAAATGAT
>JAPYWX010000099.1 GCA_028276145.1 Spirochaetota bacterium | reverse complement strand
CTATCCTCGTTCTAAATAGAGACGCTAGCTCCTTCACCGCCTCCCTAAAATCAACTCTTTCCTCACTCGTATAGTAAATAACAACTTTACTTTTATCAAGAACAAAGTGAATTTTTAGAAAATTTATATTTGGTAAATGCTTCTTAAGTATACTTTTCACCTTATCGTAATTCTGCTTTGACCTATCTTCATTCTCTCTGAAGTTTTTTAAGTGCTCCTCAGTTGCTTTTGAGACAACCTTTAACGTACTTTTCACCCCTTCTGGAAGAACCTCTACAACATCACTCAAGGATTTCGCCAAATCCAAGCCCAGCTTTGTCTCTACAACTAAATAATCCCCCTTTTTTATCTCCATTCCTTCAGGTAACTCTCCTACTTTCATACTATTATCAAGAAACAACCTAACGTAAACGTACATTTCTAGTCTATTTTAAAGATGTACAAATGTTTGTTTCTAATTAAAAGGACTGTGTTGAAAAACTCACAGGTTTAGCCTGTGTCAGGCTAGTGCTTGCTTCTTAACAGGCTAATGCCTGTCTCTTAACAGGCCAATGCCTGTTTCCCAATTTAAAGCAATAAAGTGCTTAAAGCACCAAGTGCTATTAAGCATTACATTTTTATTGCAGAGATGCTACGCATCTCTTGATTCTTAAGAAGGTTTTGTCAAACAAGTAATATTTTTTAAAAGAATTATATCAATCCTTTTCAGATACTTTCATTAAGAAGTAATTGAATGCGTCTCTAATGGCTTGGAAGCTAGCATCTATTATGTTTTCAGAGACACCTATTGTCATAAATGTGGAATGATCATATTCAAATTCAGTCAAAACTCTTATTTTAGCAGCAGAACCCTCCTTGGGGTTTATTATCCTAACCTTGTAGTCTACCAATTTAAGTTCTGATATTTTCGGGAAAAACTTAGCTAGAGCCTTTCTAAGAGCTTTATCCAAAGCATTCACAGGTCCATCACCTTCATCAGCAGTTATCTCTATTTCATTCCCAACTTTTACCTTCACTAACGCATCATTAACAAAATCATTCTGGTTTTTTATAATATTCACTGTAAAGCTAACACAATCAAAGAATTCCTCCTTCCTACCAACTAGTTCTCTAACTAGAAGGTCAAAAGATGCCTCAGCACTTTCAAAGCTATACCCTTCGTTTTCCAACTCCTTTATTCTGTTCAAAACACTTTTCATCAAACTTTCGTTTGAAACCAAATCAGCTAAACCAGGCATATTCTTTATTTTCTCCACAATGTTACTCTTACCAGATTGCTCAGATATGAGTATCCTCCTTACATTACCAACCTTCTCGGGAGGTATGTGTTCGTAAGTTCTGGGGTCCTTCTGTACAGCATTAACATGAACACCGCCCTTGTGAGCAAAGGCACTACTACCAACAAAAGGTTGCCTTTCATTAGGCATGAGATTAGCAAGATCATAAACAAAAACAGATATATCCCTTAGCTTCTTAAGATTCTCTTCTGTTATACCATTTAACTTTTTACCCATCTTCAGAACTAACGAAGGAATTATAGATATTAGGTTTGCATTACCACACCTCTCCCCAAAACCATTTATAGTCCCCTGAACTAATATAGCTCCATTTTGAACAGCTTCAATAGAATTAGCCACAGCAAGCTCACTATCATTATGTGCGTGGATACCCAAAGGTGCTTTTATGACCTCTCTCACTTTAGCCATTATCTCCCTGACTTCACTTGGCAAGGTACCACCATTAGTATCCGCTAATGTTATATTGTCAGCTCCTCCCCTAACCGCTGCCTCTAGAGTCTTCAACGCATAGTCAGGATTATCCTTGAACCCATCAAAGAAGTGTTCAGCATCATATATTACCTCTTTGCCCTTGTCTTTCAAATAAGCAATTGAGTCATAGATCATTTCTAGATTTTTCTCCAAGCTTATGTTGAAAACTTTATGCACATGTAAATCCCAAGACTTACCGAATATTGTGACAACTGGGGTGTTTGCATTTATAAGCTCCTGTATATTCATGTCTTCTTGAACCTTGTTCTTAGCATGCCTTGTACTACCAAACGCTGCTATCTTGGCATGTTTTAATTCTATCTTTCTAACCTCTTCAAAAAAAGTTTTGTCCTTAGGATTCGAAGCTGGCCAACCACCTTCTATATAATCCACACCAAAATCATCAAGAACTCTCGTCAAAAGCAACATATCGTTTATCGAAAAATCAACACTTTCGCCTTGCCTACCATCTCTCATTGTCGTGTCATATATGTAAATAACCTCTCCCTGCATACAAAACCCCACAAAAAACAAGCATCAATACATTTATAATCTAATCATAAATATCAAATAATTCAAAAACCTGTATTTTATACTTAAGATTTCGAATAAAAAGTATGATTGAAATATCACAAAAAATCAAATTTTTTGACTCTGCCGGAAAGCAAAACTTCATACTATTGAAATATTTTTGTCTATACATTGATAATCTATTGAAGGATGGAAGGAGACAAAATAAGAGAAGACATACTAGTTGACTTTCTAAAGCCTGGTATGGTCTTGGCAGGAGACCTGTTCTCTAAAGAAGGAATATTCATCTGGCCAGCTAAGAAACCTATAACACAATCAGTAATTGATGAACTCAAAAAGAAAGGAATTAGAGAACTCTACTATACCAAAAACATCAACAAAGACCTCTCCCAAAACATGCCTCCAATGTTTTCAGAAGAAATCAAGGAAGAAGCCAAAGAAGCCATAGACAACATTCTAGAACAAGTAAAAAAAGATGAGAAAGTGAATGTAGAGGAGGTAAGGAATGTTATAGAAAAACTATTCAAAGAAATGATATCAAAACTAGGTAAAGCAGCTATAAACCTGTCAATAGTCAAAAACTACGATGAATACACATACACACACCTAATAAATGTAACAATACTATCAATGTTCTTCTCTAAGTTTCTAGGAGCAAGTGACTTTGTGATAAAAGAGGTTGGGATGGGTGCAATACTCCATGACATTGGCAAAGTAAAGATTCCTACTTCCATCCTCTACAAGCCAGGTGAACTAACAGAAGAAGAATTAAAAATCATAAAAAAACATCCAATAATAGGGTACTTCGCAATAAAAGACGAACCTACCGTAAGCACTTACGCAAAAAAAATTGTTCTCTTCCATCATGAAAGGTTCGACGGAAATGGTTACCCTTTAGGCTTAAAGTTCGACAGAATTGGTAGATACCCACAAATCGTAAGCTTAGCAGATGTTTTCGATGCTCTAACTTCCGAAAGACCATATAAACCAGGTATGTCAATACCACAAACACTAAATTTCATAATGAAAAAATCAGGAATCTACTTTGAACCTCTTCTAGCCCAGAAATTCATCATGGAGATGTCAAAACTCTATGGACTCCCATCCCCCTACGCAATTGGCTCCTTTGTCCTATTAAACACAGGAGAAAAAGCAGTAATAACTCAGAAAGATTCAGAGTACACTCTCAGACCCACAGTTCTAGTTATTGAAAATGCTTTAGGTAAGCCTGACACGAAGAGAAAAATAAACCTCTATCTAGACTCATCCAGGTACATCGTAAGGTCAATAACTGAAATTGACGAAATAGAAAAGCTAAAAATTATAATGACCTAAAGTAAATTAAGCTTATTAGCCACTTCTTGAGCTTTCTGAGATATCTCATCAAATGGCGGCATTGAAGCTACCTTTCTCAGTATCATTATTCCATTGTTCTTATCACCCTTCTCTATAAAAGCTGAAGCCATACCAAACAAAGAAAGTTTTATCTGTTTTGAATTAGGGAATTTGTCAATTATCTCTTTGTAAGTAGCAATTGCTTCATCAAACTTTTTGAGTTTCATGAGAATTTTTGCCTTTATAGATAATACCTTTTCAAACAAATCATTAGACGTGTTAACCCCAGAAAGCATAAGTTTTTCTATAACTTTCAAAGCTTCCGAATATTCACCTCTGTTGTACATGTTTTCGGCTAGATATATTGCATTCATAACGCTAGATATAGTGCCATCAAACGTTATATCATCCGCTGTGACGTGATTATTCTTCTTTGTCATACCCAAGGAAGGAATCTTATCTAAAACGCCAGTTTCTTTTGCTTTCTTAGCAATCTCAATATATCTCTTCGCTTCATTAGCTAATGGAGAATCAGGATACGTTTTAAGGAATTTTTCAAAAACCTGAATTGCCTGTTCGTATTTCTTGCTTGTTAAAAAGTACTCACCTATCTTCAACATTCCTACATCCGGCGGAACAATAGTATTATTTGACAAGAGATTATTAACCTTAATACCTATATTTCTAAGCTGATTGCTCAAAGCTTTAAGCGTCTTGAACAGAACTTCAGGGTTATTTGATGCAAAAATTTCAAACTCTCTAGTTGTGAAAACAACAACCTCGGAAGGTTCCGCGGCTATAGCCGTCTCACCCCTAGGTACCCCTATAATTGCTGACTTCAGCCCAAAAATCTCGCCAGGTCTAGCAGGCTTAGAAATCTCCTCTCCCGTATCCTCAGATATAAACTTTATCAAAACTTTACCACTCTTAAGAAGGAAAATCTCATCACTAACATCTTTGTCAAAATAAATTATTGACCCTGAATTATACTTCCTCAGACTCGGCATCTCTGTATCTATAAAAAATATTACTACTAACACACAATTAATATCAAATAATTATTAAAAATTTCAAACACACAAAAGCATTCATTTGACTCTTAGAACACATAAATAGTAGTTCCACCTACATATTCTACTAGTTTTACCCCCACATTCTCTAATGTTTCTCAAGAAAGTGCTACAAACACACTCAATAAATCTAATAAGATAGGAATGAACCTGTCGCACCTTGAACCGTTAACGAGAAATAGAAGGCAACAGCGTAAATTTTTGTTTAGTATCCTGAGACTACCATAGCATGGATGCGTAGCATCCATGTAAAAACAATTTGAATAAAATTCAATACTATTATCAAAATTCATTTGTTGGAGGTCTTCTATGATAGAAGTTAAAGTGTGCAATAATCCTAATGAATTTATAAAAGTAGCTTTCATTGTACAAGGTGATAATCCCAACTGGACACCACCACTACTAATGGACATAACGAAAAAACTAAACAGAAAGAAATCCTCCTTCTTAAATCACAACGAAGCTGAATTTTTCATAGCATACAAAGACGGTAAACCTGTAGGTAGAATTGCGGCAATAAAAAATAATATTCATAACCAAAGATACAACAAAACTGATGGCTTTTTTGGATTCTTTGAATGTATTAATGACCAAGAAGTGGCTAACGCTTTGTTTGAAAAAGCAGCCGAATGGCTAAGAAGTAAAGGACTCAATACGATGTATGGACCAACGAGCTATTCAACAAACGATGAAGTAGGATTACTTGTCGAAGGTTTTGACTCTCCTTCCTATGTAATGATGCCATACAACCCCGAGTACTACAAGACATTAATAGAAAACTATGGATTCAAAAAAGCAAAAGATCTTTACGCTTGGTACTATGATCCTACCTTACCGCTAGATGAAAGACTTCTAGAATTGACGGAGAAAGTCCTAAAAAGAGGTAAATTCAAGGTTAGATACCTAAACACCAAAAAAATGGAAGAGGAAGTTGAAAAAATAATAGAAATATACCATGACAGCTGGTCAGAAAACTACATGTTCATACCATTGACCGAAGAAGAAAAAAAGGAAACTGCTGAGTTCTTAGCATCAATTGTATATCCTGAAATGGTAATAATAATAGAAAACGAAGAGGGTGAAGCTGTCGCTTTCTCAGCCGTAGTACACAACCTCAACGAGGTTTTGATAAAGTACAGAACAAAAAACCTAACATTACTAAAT
>JAPYWX010000006.1 GCA_028276145.1 Spirochaetota bacterium | reverse complement strand
ACTTCCCACTCTTCTGGTATCCTGCCAAGTGGAGAATCTTTAAACTTGTGTGTTTTTTCATCTCTAATATTGCCGTTTTCGTCTATGCCTTTGGTGAGTAAATCCTGCATCAAGCCCTGTTTTATGCGTTTGTATTTTTCTATAATTTTGTCTGTCTTTTCTATAGCATTATCAACAGTTTCAAGAATTTCGGCAATTTTTTGTTGTTCGGGGAGAGGGGGGAGGGGGAGAAAGAAGTTTTTAATAAAACTAGAAGGTAATCCAGGTTGAGCTGAACCTGTTATTCTATTTTTTATTTCTGTTTGTGCAAAAGATGAATATAGCCAATAAAATAAATATTTTTGTTCAAAAAGTTTTTTACTTCTTAAAATGAAAAGATGTTCATTTATTGCTATGTGTGGATGAAATTTTACTTTCAATATTGCTACTTTGCCAGTATTCGCACCATCTTTATTTATAAGTATATCGTTAATTTCAACTTTACCTTTTGGCATTAATTCAAAAAATTTATCTGGAATATATTTAGCGTTTTGTTCTGTAAAAATTATTCTTCCGTCCTCAGTAATGTGTTCACCTCCAAGGCTTGGTACTCCTTCTTCTACAGCACCACCTTTTGGTCTTGAACCTGTTATTAAAATAATATCCTCCTCCAACCTTACCCACTTCCAACCCTCTGGCAAATTTTTAAACTCTTTCTTGTCACTCATACTTAAAGCACCTCAAAATTCTTGCCTATAACAAATTTTACATAAAGTAAATTCCGTAAAACCAAACACATTTTCACTTTACACGAATAGCTTCACTCATTTTACATATCCCAACTTTTCCAAAAACTCATCCAACTTTTTTACTTCCTCATCTCTTTCTTCCCTTAATTGCTTCAGAGAAATTTTGTATTTGTCCCATAAGTTTTCAAAGATTTTGGTTAACTCTTTCTTTTCAGTATTTAGGTATTTTTCAAGGTGTTGCTTTATGGTTTCATTAAACTTTTCTAAAATCAATTCTTCTGCTTCTTCCTCTGTCAAAGAGTTCTTCTTTTGTGTTATTTTATCCTCTAGGTTTTCGTTTATTGACCTCAATTCTCTGTTTAGTTTCTTTAATTCTTTGTCTTTGTCTTCTATTTTCTTGATTAACTCTTCCCATTTTTCAGCTTCTCTGATTGCGTGTAACTGTAAACTTGAACGTAGGTCTTTTACAAGGTCCTTTAGGTAATTTATAACTTTACTTGATGTTTTTTGTCCTTGCTCTTCCTCATCCCAATCCTCTACCTCTTCAAGAATCTCATTTAATTCACCTTCAATCTCTGAAATCTTGCTTTCTAGCTCTTCAATGTCTTTTAAATCTTTCTCGAAAAATTTCTTTGCTATTCTCTCATCCTCAATAAGCCTATTACTCCAGCCTGATGAAACAACAGTTTTAAAATCGTATTGTAATTCTTCCCACCAGTTGACAAACACACCAGCAATTTTAAATTCATCAAGAACACCTAACGGAAGAAGTTTTTCTTTAAGGTCTTCCAATGCCTTATTCCTGAATTTCCAAAGGTTATTGTTTCCGGGGAAATTTTTTATTTCTTCTCTAACTTCAAGCCACCATTCATTTAGCTTTTGGAAGTGAGTAGAAAATTTATTTTTGACACCTTCATGAGATTCTACAATTTCCTTTATATCGCTTTTGTCTTTGATGTCTTCTCTGAATTCTAGAGTTTTGCCGTCTTTTTCTACCAACAAAGAATTTGTTGTAAAATCTAATTTTTCTATCTGTGTTTTGTATGTTTCAATCTCTTCTTTTGGCACACCTCCCAAAAGGTGATAATGTACATGCTCTATTTCGGGTTCTGGGGAGTTGTCAACATATCTACGAATGTTCAAATTAAAATCGTTCTCCTCAATTTCTTTGATATCAACGAGCCTTGAGTACTTTGGTATCTCTAGTTTTCTTTCAAAGACAGTGACTATCTTTTCAATATCTTCGGGTCTTAGGTAATTTTGGTTTCTTCCTTCGCCGTATTCTCTATCTGCATTTATGAAAAAGATTTTGTTTTTGAGTTCTTGAGGTTTTCTTTTATTTATAACAATAATACAGGCAGGTATGCCTGTATTATAAAAAAGTTTTGGCGGTAAGCCAATTATTGCTTCAATTATATCATCTCTCACAATACCTTCCCTTATTACTTTCTCTTGCCCACCTCTAAATAAAACACCATGTGGCATGACACTAGCCATAATTCCATCATCCTTTAGGCTAGCAATCATGTGTTGTAAAAACATCAAGTCAGCTTTTTTACCCGTTTCAGGAGTAAAGCCATATTTAAATCTCTCGGGAAATTCCATATTTGCCCTTGAGTAGTTTTGGGAAAATGGGGGATTTGCTAATATTCTGTCGAACTTTTTTATATAGCCATTTTCAATAAACTTCGGTGTTGTAAGTGTGTCTTCGTTTTCTATGTGTGCGTCAGGTATGCCGTGAAGTATCATGTTCATTTTACAAATTGACCAAGTGACACCGTTTAACTCCTGCCCATAAAGAGCTAAATTTCTCGGATCTTGCCCGATTGCTTCAACATACTGCCTTGATTCTATAAGAAATCCACCTGAGCCAACTGTAGGATCATAAATAGTCATTCCTTCTTGAGGTTTTACTAGCCTGACCATAAGAGTTTTTACGTGCGAAGGTGTATAAAACTCACCGCCTTTTTTGCCGGCTGAATCTGCAAACTCTTTTAGTAGGTATTCGTAAGCAGCACCTAGCAAATCAGGAAATTCAAAATCTTCGTTTCTTAATCTGTACTTGTTGAAGTGGTGAATTAAATCAACAAGTTGTTGGTCTTTTAGGCGTATCTTACCTTTCACAGCGTTGAAATCTATATGCTTCAGAACACCTTCAAGTTCTGGGTTTGCCTCCTCTAATTCAGCTAAAGCTTTGTTTAGTTCGTTTCCAACATCTTCCTTTAAATTCAAAATATTTTCCCATCTTGCCCGTTTAGGTACAAAGAAAGTATCATCATAAGAATTTGGGTCTTCAAGTAGTTCTTCTATTTCTTTTTCGTTTAGTTCTTGACTAGTGTAGAGTTTTCTTAGTTCTTCCTGCTTTGCTTCAAATACATCTGATACACGCTTTAGGAAGAGCATACCAAAGATGTATTCTTTGTATTCCGAGGCATCCATTTTGCCCCTTAGGATATCAGCAGCTTTGAATAAATGTGTTTCAAGTTGCCTTAATGTAATTTTTTCACTATTCATAGTTTTTAATTATAGCAAACTGAAAATTTCATTTACATCTTTGTCTACCTTGATATAAACAATAATTATAATCACAGTTCAGGAATAAGTTTGCCCCTATATAAAGGTGGTTTGAAACAACCTTGTTAAACATTGAAGAGTGAAGAGAGCGTAATCAAGATTATTAAGGGAGGCGACAGCCTACCTTAATTTACTGGCACAATACATTTAATTTGGCATATAAATATCAGAGGCGATTATAATACAGAAAATTAAACAAAGGTGGGGTAGATATGAGGAAAATAGCATTGGTTACTGGTGGAGCTGGCTTTATAGGTAGCCATTTGTGTGAAAGGCTACTTAACGAAGGTAAGTATGTTATTTGTGTTGATAATTTATTCTCTGGTAGGAAAGAGAACATTCAGCACTTGTTCAGATACCCTAATTTTGATTTCATACTACATGATGTAATAAACCCTATAAGCCTTAAGGTTGATGAAATCTATCACTTTGCTTGTCCGGCGTCTCCACCTCACTATCAGTATGACCCGATATTCACAATGAAAACCTCGGTAATTGGTTCTTTGAATGTATTAGAACTTGCGAGGTTTAACAATGCTAAAATAATGTTAGCCTCAACGTCGGAGGTGTACGGTGACCCTCTCGAACACCCGCAAAAGGAAACTTATAGAGGGAATGTTAATCCCATAGGTCCGAGAGCTTGCTATGACGAAGGTAAAAGAGCAGCAGAAACACTATTCTTTGATTATTACAGAAAGTACAAACTTAGAATAAAAGTCATAAGGATATTTAACACCTATGGTCCAAGGATGAGGCATGATGATGGTAGAGTAGTTAGCAACTTTATAGTTCAAGCTTTGAACAACGAAGATATAACCGTCTACGGAGACGGTACACAAACAAGGAGCTTCTGCTACATTGATGACTTAATAGAAGGGATAATAAAAATGATGAACTCAGATGATAGCTTCTTAGGTCCTGTAAACCTAGGTAATCCTGATGAGTTCAGAGTTATTGATTTGGCAAATAAGATAATAAAAATGACAAACTCAAAATCAAAGATAGTCTTCAAAGATTTACCGGAGGATGACCCGAAAAAGAGAAGACCTGACATAACTCTAGCAAAAGAAAAATTGAACTGGGAACCTAAAACAACTCTAGATGTAGGGCTTAAGGAAACAATAAAGTATTTCAGAGAGTTTTTAGGAAACTATAAAAAACTAGGTTTTTTATAAAACTTTGTTTTTTATAAAACTTTTCAAAGCTAATATTCTAGTTCTATTGGTATAAACGGTAGTTCTTTTTTGAATCCCAGAAAGCCATAAACCTGTTTCATTATTGTGTTTAAGTCTCCTATTATTAGCCTTTCTTTTCTGTCTAGTATAACTTTTGAGAAGTTACCTTGAGGGTAAAATTTCTTAAAAATTTCCTCATACTCAGAAAAAGCGTAAACAACCTTACTGCCCATTATGACCATTTCAATGTCATTAAACCAAGCATTAACGATACTAGAGTATATGTCTCCCTTAAACTTGACAATTGTTATGTCAGCTATATAACCAGGCTTGATATAGCCAAAATCCTTGTTTATCCTAAAAGCCTTTGCTGGGTTCTTCGTAATCATAAATAATATAGTTCTATCATCTATGTCTTCTCCGTACTTACTCTTGTATGCCATCTTGAGGAATTTAATTTCTTCGAGAATGTTGATACTTCCTGACATAGGTGAATCTGTACCTAGTGAAACATTAATATCTCTTGCGAACCATTCCTTTAGCCTTGCTATTGTTTTGAACATGAAGTAATTAGAGACAGGGCAGGTTACTAAATGAGCTTTGGCTTTGGCTATATCGTCAAGGTCCTCGTCAGATAACCCCAAACCATGCACCATTACCGTATGTTCTGTCAAAGCACCATACTGCTTGAGATAATCAATTCCTTTTAGTGATTCTTCGTCAAAGCCTTCTTCTATGTGAGTTACGAAGGGAAAATCATTCTCAACTGCTCTTTTGTGTTCTACATCTACACCATCCCCCCATTTCAAGTCATACTTAGATACCTCATGTGCCAGTGTGTAGTTTTTTATTACTCTTATCGGTAGCTTGTCTATGAAATTGTCATTGACTTTATGCGGGATATGGTCCATCACAGTGGTTACGCCAGAAATGAGGTTCTTATATGCTCCGAGTAAGTAAAGATAAAAGTTAGGAATTTTTGACCTTTCTTTATATAGTGGTGAAGCTTTCAGAGCATCATCCCACGTTTTCCATGTTATATGTGGTCCTTCACCTACTCTTGGCCAATAAGAGCCAAGCAAATGGTCATGGGCATTTATAAACCCAGGAAAGGCAATTGTGTTTTTTGGTAGAACTATTTCTACATCAGCTTTTTCGTAATAATCAGATATTGACACTATTCTACCATTAGTAATGTCAGCATATATTCCTTTGTTTTCTATAATCTCTTCCGGGGTAACTATAAAACCAGGCTTTATGAATACTCTCATACTCTATATTCTTATCGGTTTTTACAATATTATACTCAAAGTGTTTAAAACACTATGTGCTTAATAGCACTACGTGTTTAATAACACTATGTGCTCAATAGCACTCTGTGCTTAATAGCACTTTTCTTTAGGGTTAAGAGATGCGAAGAATCCCAACATCAAAAAAGGGTGGGTGGGGTGCTTATAGCACTTTGTGCTTCATAGCACTTTCTTGATTAAGTGCTTTAAGTACTTCTAGAGAGTGAAGAGAGGCGAAGCCTCTTTTCAAATAATTGGGGTGGGTGGGCGGGACTACTTGAAGTAAGGTGCTAAGTAGCACCTTAGCTAAATTCTATAACTGTATTCAATCTTCCGTCTGGCTCTTTTTTGTCAAGGTAATATACAATCGTAACACTAGTACAAGGTGAATTGAAAAAATACTTGTGGTATGAGTCATTCCGAACAATGACAGTTATTACTCTATCAGATGTTTTTCTTATGAGGGTATATCCTCTACCTCTTTCCCTGGGAAGCTCACCTTTGAAGAGGTCACTAGCCTTATCTAAAGGTATAGAAATTGACCTAGAGATGTCGTATATGTTTGCTTCTCCAAACGAATCCAATAAAGTTATTCCGAAAACGGACTTAGATAGCCTCATTTCTATAATTATGTCAGCAATAGCTAACCCTTTGTTTATATAGAGTTCTATAATGTTATCTACTATCTCCGAGGCAGCAATAATAACATTGTCTTTGTCTATGAGGTTGCCAAGGTCATTATTCTTGATGAATTCACTGATGTACACTAGGGTATCTTTAGAAACATGCCTTAGGTCACCAGATATTTTTTTCTTAAACTTATTCGTGATAGGGTAATCATAAATAGAGATATCGGGAATCAAGTTCTCAATATCCTCGTAATTCTTAAACTGAGACAAGACTTTTACAATGTTTAGTAAATCTCTAGCTTTGTACGAAGTCATTAAGTCTTTACCTTCGCTTAGTAATTTCTGTAGAAATGGGTCATTAGAAATGTTCGCTAAAAAGACTTTTATCACATTGTTTAAAGAGTAGCTAGAATTACCAACATTTTTGAAATAGCGGAAATCGTCAGCCATCAAAATGATTTCATTGTCCTTTACTTTAAACAAATCTTCGTCAGAAATATTTTTAGTTTCCCTTACAGAGAAACCTCCCTTATCCAGGACAGCTTTAACGAATCGTTTTGATTCTTCTGAATTGCTTACATATATAATTTCCATTTCGAAATGAATTTTAATTCCTGAACCTTAACTTTGTAAACAATAGTATATATTAGTGGTTTCTGATGAATTAGAAGGTGGCTATAAGTATGGGGTTTTAATGTTGAAAACATTAAGGGTAGGGCGTAAATTACGAAAATTAAGAAGGGGGATGTATGGTTAGGTCTCTTTGGATTGGTGCCTCTGGGATGATAGGTGGACAATTTAATATTGATGTTATAGCCAACAACTTGGCTAATATAAACACGACAGGTTATAAGAGGTCAAGAGCTGAGTTTGAAGAACTTCTTTATCAAACTCACAGGTTAGCTGGTAGCCCCTCTTCGGAATTGACTATATATCCTGTTGGTATACAAGTTGGTGTAGGTGTTAGACCTTCTGCTACTCTTAAGTACCATACTCAGGGTTCCTTACAAAATACTGGCAATAAACTTGACTTAGCTATATCCGGTGAAGGGTATTTTAGAGTTGTTTTGCCGGATGGTACTTATGCTTATACTAGGGATGGCTCACTCAAACTTGATGCAAATGGTGAAATAGTTACATCAAACGGATACAGATTTGAGCCGCCTATAGTACTACCTGAAGGTGCAAGGGTTGAAACTGTGAAGATAACCGATAACGGAGTAGTTTATGTCAAAGTTGGTGATTCAAACGAAGATATAGAGGTTGGTAGGATATACCTATATAGGTTTATAAACCCTGCTGGACTTGATAGCATTGGTGAGAACCTTTTCAAGGAAACTGTAGCCTCTGGTCCAGCTTATGAGGGTATACCAACGGTTGACGGATTTGGTAAGCTGCACCAAGGATTTTTAGAAATGTCAAATGTTAACCCTGTGAGGGAATTTGTTGACATGATAGTGGCACAGAGAGCCTACGAATTTAATTCCAAAGCCATACAAACAACGGATTCAATGCTTTCAACGGCTGTCAACTTAAAGAGATAATTTTTTAAAGGTGCCGTGAGGCACCTTTTAGTAATTCATCTAGAATTCTAAGGGATGCTATCGCATCCCTTGACCTAAAAGTAATTGCTATTAGCTACAGCCTATATTTAATTATAAAGATGCTTTGAATCTTTTCACTCTATATTAGCTAAGTAAAAAGTGAAAATTAATACAGGTGCTTTGAGCACAAGTGCTTTAAGCACCAAGTGTTATTAAGCACAAGAAGTGCTTTTAGCAAAGAGTGCTCAAGTACTTTTAGTAGCCCCACCCTCTCGCCCTAATGTTCTAAGGGAGGCTGACGCCTCCCTTAACCCTAGTAAAGAAGTACTATTTAGCATAAGTGTTTTTAGAAATTGAAATAAGGAAGTGCTTTAAGCACATCGTGTTCTAAGCACATTGTGCTCTAAGCACCAAGTGCTATTAAGCACAATATTTTTGACGAAGTCAATTTTTTTGAGTTAATCGTTTTAAGGTTTTATAATTTGTTATTTTGATGAGAGGTTTTTATGGACCAGAGTAAGAGGAATGCTATAAAGTTTGTGATTTTGATGGGGATTGTTAGCCTTTTCGGAGACATGGTTTATGAGACTGCAAGAGGGATAATGGGACCTTACTTAGGTTCATTGGGTGCTAGTGCTTTCGCTATAGGTTTGGTTTTTGGGTTAGGTGAGTTCTTGGGATATGTTCTTAGGATAGTTGCAGGAGTTTTGATTGATAAGACTAGAGGGTATTGGCTGTTTGTTTTTATTGGCTATGGTTTGATAGGTGCTATACCTCTTATAGGTTTGACTGATTCTTGGCTTGTCGCCTCTACTTTCATAATAATGGAAAGAGTGGGTAAGGCTCTTAGAGCTCCTGCTAAAGATACTCTTCTTTCAATACACACAGCTGGGATAGGTAGGGGAAAAATATTCGGTATACACGAGCTTGCTGACCAAGTGGGTGCTGTTTTGGGACCGTTTCTGTTTTTCTTAATGCTATCCTTTGGGTTAGGGTATAAAAATTCTCTGATTTTGCTTTTTGTTCCTTTCGCTTTGATGATGATTGTAATAGTAATTTCGAAACTGTTTTCTGAAAAGGTACCAGTGGAGAAAGAGAAAGAAATCATTACTGATAAGAAAAAGGCGAGGATTTATTATTACCTTTACCTGATTTTCATATTCTTCACAAGCTTAGGTTTTATAAGTTTCCCAGTTATAAGTTATCATGCCGTTAAGGTAGGAATAGTAAGCGAAAATGTTGTGCCTCTAATATATGCTGCTGTTATGGTGATGGACGCTTTGTTTGCTATACCTATAGGTGTTTTGTACGATAGGTTTAAGGTTAGGATAATGGCTACTCTCCCTTTCCTTACTGTTTTGACAGCTTTGGCTTTTACGAAAAACATTGTGTTTTTCTTCGTTGCTATTCTGATTTGGGGTATAATAATGTCGGCTTATGAGACTGTTATAAGGGCTTTTGTTGGCGATAATGTGCCTATTTCAGAGAGAGGTAAATACTACGGAATATTTAATACGGTTCTCGGAATTTCAATGATGATTGGTAATTCAATAGCTGGATACCTTTACGAGATATCAATACTGTACATAATAGGTTTTGTTGTGATTACTCAGGTTCTAGGTATTGTGATGATTGGTGTTATTCTTGCTACATATAGGAATAATTCATAATTTAGCAGAGGCGTAGCCTCTGTTAATATAATTTGAAAAACTTACACTAATTTTTTACACTTTATCCTGTGGGGTGGGTGGAACAAATAAACAAAACTGGTGTTTTTTATAATCCTTTTTTGGAAAAGCATCTTCAGGATGTACCTCATGTTGAACAGTTTCTGAGAACTAGAAATACATTTGACAAGCTTAAAAAGTTGCTTGATGGTAGGGTAGAGTTTTTCATTTCCGACAGTAAGGTTGATTTGAATGTTTTGAGTTTGACTCACGATAAAGGTTATATAGATAAGATTCTTTCTTTGAGTGGTGTTGAATCGGAAGTTTTTTTAGACCCTGACACTGTTGTAGCTAAGGATAGTGTGGAATGTGCACTTTTGTCGGCGGGGTTGGTTGTTGAAGCTACCGAAAAGGTTATGTCTGGAGAGTTGACGAACGCTTTTGTTCTGTCTAGACCTCCAGGGCATCATGCAACTAAAAACAGAGCTATGGGCTTTTGTATATTTAACAATGTGGCAATTGCTGCTAATTTCCTTATTAATGAATACAACCTTTCGAGGATAGCAATAGTTGATTTTGATGTACACCATGGCAATGGTACTCAAGACATATTTTATGACACTGATAAAGTCCTATATATATCAACTCATCAATTCCCTTTTTATCCTGGTACGGGTTATTTTAATCAGATAGGAACGAAAGACGGTATTGGCTTTACTGTTAATTTGCCTATGCCTTCTGGTGCTGGTGATGAGGATTTTGCACTAGTTTATGGGGAAATAGTACAGAAGATACTTAGAAAATTTGAGCCAGAGTTTATAATTGTTTCGGCAGGTTTTGATGCTCACTTTTCTGACCCTTTGGGAGGTATGAATTTAACGGATTTGGGATTTAAAAACATAGCAAATATTATTCTTAAGTCTTCGCCTAATTCTAAGGTTGTTTTTGCTCTTGAAGGTGGGTATAATGTTGATACCTTGCCTGGCACTGTGTATACAGTTATTGAGGAGTTAATTGTTACTACTAGTGAGCCTGTTATAAAAGTGGCAGGAACTACACCAATTTTTGAGAGAGTTGTAGAGGAATTTTCTAAATACATCAATAATTATTGGAATTTGTTTTAAAAAGCTTTGCTTTTCAAAAACTTTTGTCTGTTAAAGAATACTTCAAGTCTCATTAAATTCTTTTGGGAAAATCATTCTCAATTTAGCTTCCATTGCCACTAATGGAGAGGTGTAATCAGTATGGATTTTTTACATGACGAAGATATTGGAAATGGGTATTGGTATTTTTTAAAATAACTTTAGTGAAGGATTTTGTTGATTATTATGAAATACTAGGTGTGGATTTTGGGAGTAGTGTTGATGAGATAAAATCAAGGTTTAGATACCTAGCTAAGTTGTATCATCCCGATGTGAGTAACAAGGGCGATAACACTGAGAAAGTAGAGATTGATTTTAGGCTAATACTTGAGGCTTATAAAGTTCTATCGGACCCTAATCTTAGAGTTCAGTACGATAAGGAGTATTTAGAGCATAAGAGCGTCAGGGTGAGGCATGAACATAGAAAGGAACAGAAGAGAAATGTTGTTGATCCTAGGAGAGTTGAATATAATTTATCTCTAGTCAACATATCAAGAGCAGGATTTAAGATATCAAAAAGGTTTAAGAGGGATGATTATCTTGAGGAGTTAGGGGAAGATATAGTTGTTTACCTGACTGATGAAGAAGTTAGGAATGGAGCGTTACTTAACATTGATTTACCTGCTAAAGCTGTGTGTCCAGTTTGTTATGGGGGAAATAGAAACTGTTACCTATGTGATGGTAGAGGGTTCATTACTGTGATAGAGAAGGTTAGTGTTGAGCTTCCACCGAATTTAGAGCATCTTCATACTTTGGTGGTAGACCTTAAGTCATATAAGCCCAAAAGGAAGATAATAAGGTTTTCACTACCGGATATAAAAATAAAAGTTAAGTGGCTTTCTCTGGTTGGTATTGAGTAGGTCAGAGCCTTAGTATTTTGTCGGCTACTACGTCGGTTACATTTTGTGGGAAAACGTTTCTAACGTTAGAAGAGAATATTGATAGATTGTTGTTTATTAGTCTAACGGCTTCTAGTAAGTTTTCTGTGGTTAAGTTTTTTTCTTCTATTACTACTGCTGCACCTTTTTTCTCAAAGTGTTTTGCATTGTAGTATTGGTGGTTATGTGCTGCGTGGGGAAAAGGTATTAGTACTGCTGGTACTCCAAAGAACGAAAGTTCTGATAGTGTGCTTGCTCCTGCTCTTGTTATTGCTATGTCAGTTGCTGAGAAAAAAATGTTCATTTTCGTAATGAATGGGAATATTTTTAATTGAAATCCTTTTTCTGATAAGCTAGCTACAAGGTTTTTTGTCTTTGATAAAATTGTTTCGTAGTAGTTTGTTCCTGGTATCCAGATTACATCAAATTCTTCAAGAATTTTTTCTATGTTTTCACATAAAAATTCGTTTACTTTTTTAGCTCCTTGGCTACCTAAAACTATACCTATTACTTTCCTTTCTGATGGCTCAAGTCCTAATATGTTTCTTGCCGAGTCTTTTATCATTTTGTCCTCGAGAGAGTACCTTATTGGATTGCCAATCAATATGAATTTTTTGTTTTCCTTACCTAATGGGAATGATAGGATTACAGCTTTTGATATTGAGGATAGGATTTTGTTTGTTGTGCCCATTACTGCGTTCTGTTCAAGAAGTATTATGTCTTTACCAAGTAGAAATCCTGCTATCCCAACAGGTGCGGAAGCGTATCCTCCTGTAAGTACTATTTTATCAGGGTTGAAGTTTTTCAGAATTTTTACTGATGCGACTACCGATTTTATGAACTCAATTAGAGTTTTTAGGTTTTTTACTATGTTCTTTGAAAACCCTCTGGATATTGGTATTTGAGCAATATCCTTGCTGTTGACTTCTTCTTTTATTATTGGGAACTCAAGAGCATGAGGATTAGTTATGAAGAGGACATCAAAATTTTTTGACTTAAAGCTTTTGTACAGTGCTACTCCTGGTGATATGTGTCCTCCTGTTCCACCGGCGGAGATGCATATTTTCATTTTTTCTGTTCTAATAGTTTATCTACCTTAAGGTTTATTTCTTTGATTTGCCTCTCAAGTTCGTTTACTTTAGCATTTACATAGTGTAAACCTTCAAATGTGCCCTCTTTTATTTTCTCAATGTTTTCCTCAGTGTGATTGAGATAGTCTTTTATACTTTGGATTTTAGTCTCAACTACTGATAACTCTTCAAGAATACCTTTTAGTTTTTCCATAATTTGATTGAATGTGTTATCCATACTTGCCCCCAGCCTCCGAACAGAGCTAATTATGTAGGGAAGACCTTCGTAAATTCAAGCTTTTTAGTTTCCTTGTACTGTCTTTTGTTCAAGAAGTTTCTTTTTGTTTTCAGCTATGAGTGCGTCTAGTAGCTCGTCCATTTCGCCGTTCATGAATGCTTCTAGGTTGTACATTGTGTAGTTTATTCTGTGGTCTGTGACGCGGTTTTGGGGGAAGTTGTAAGTTCTTATTTTCTCCGCTCTTTCGCCTGTACCTATCTGTGCCCTTCTTTCACTGTCTTCTTTTTCTTTTCTTTTCTGCTTCTCCAATTCCAGAAGCTTTGCTCTTAGTACGTTCATAGCTCTTTCTCTGTTTTGTATTTGTGACCTTTCGTCTTGGCATTGTACTACTATTCCAGTGGGTTTGTGGATTATTCTTACTGCTGACTCGGTTCTGTTTACGTGCTGTCCGCCTTTGCCGCCAGCTCTAAATGTCTGTACTTCTATGTCTTTGGGATCTATGTAGATTTCTGCCTCTTCTGCCTCAGGTAATACTGCTACTGTTGCCGTTGATGTGTGTATTCTACCACTTGCCTCTGTTATTGGTATTCTCTGTACTCTGTGTACTCCGCTTTCGAACTTTAGATACTTATAAGCCATTTTACCTGATACAGAGAATATTATTTCCTTGAATCCCCCTAGTCCTGTTTCGTTGTGGTCAATTATATTTACTTTCCATCCCTTCTTTTCTGCAAATTTTTGGTACATTCTGAATAAGTCGGCTACAAACAAAGCAGCCTCTTCACCACCTGCACCTGCCCTTATTTCAACTATAACGCTTTTAGAGTCCTCATCTGTAGCAAGAAGTAGGTCTTCTGCTTCCTCTTCAAGCTTTTTCAATTTCTCTTGACTCTTTTCAAGTTGCTCTTTGGCAACTTCTCTTAGTTCTTCATCATTTTCCTCATCTAGTATCTGCTTTGCTTCGTTTATTTCATTAACAACCTTTTCCATTTTTTCGTAAAGTTCAACATAGTCTTTGATTTTGTTCATTTCTTTTAGAGTTGAAGTGTACTCCTCTACGTTTTTATTTGGGTCTATGTTAGCTAATTTCTCTTCAAGTTTTTTGTATTTGTTATAGTAAACTCTCAATGCTTCAAGAAACTTTGACATACCTAGTAATTATACATAACCTGAGGTCAATTTTTCATTAAACCTTAATTCTAGAAATTTTTCTTAATTCAACAAAAACTTTTAGAGTGCGTAGGGATTATGTATCTCTTCAGTAAAAATATGTGGTTGGGATGCTTTAAGCACCTAGTGCTTTAAGCACATTATGCTTAATAGTGCTTTTTTGAGAAGGAAAGAGAGGTTAAGATTCTCCTTGTCAAATAGGATGGTGCTTCGTAGCACTTTCTTAATTAAGTGCTTTAAGCACTTAGCGCTTTAAGCACTTAGTGTTTTAAACACTTCTAGAGAGTGAAGAGAGGCAAAGCCTCTCTTTCAGTTTATAATCCAAGTGTTATTGAGCACATCAATCCTGAAGGTTGGAATGACTCAGTTCCCTTTATTGCCACTCCTTCATAGTACAAAGAGCTAGGAAATGCGTATTGGTAGGATACTGAAAGTTTTAGGTATCTGGTTATGAATATTTTTATTCCTCCTCCTATTGCTAAGGTTCTGGAGTAAAGGTTTTTTACTGTCCAGTCTGAGAATGAATAGTTTATATCAATGTTTTTGAATATCTTGATAGATGTTGTATCAAGTGATAGTAAAAGGTACGGTCCTGTTTTTAACACTCCGTTGAAGAATTGCCATAGATAGCCTATTTCTAGGTTATACATGTCAAGGTTGTGAGTTATCTCAAAATTGTCGTTGATTTGGTATACTGCATTTGAGAAAACTTTTTGCTGATAAGAGAAGGACATAAGAAACCCATCTGATAAAAAACCAAAAGTGAAACCTAATAGAAGTAAGTTCTTGTTTATGTCGGATGTGAAAGTTTTTAGTTCTGTTGGTTCGTAGTTGAAATACGATGAGGTTACACCCAAAATCAGAAATGTTCCGTAAGAATTGCCTTCTTCAGTCGCAGAAAAACCAAATTGCCCAAATAGAGTGGTGATTAGAACTGACAATAGAATTACAACTCTTACTCTCTTCATATTTTTCTCCTTTGTCATAGTGTAATTCTTCTAGTGTTTTTGTTTCAATATCTCTCCTGTTAGTGTTTAGAACACTTGTGTTTAGAACACTTGTGCTTGAAGCACTTGTGTTTAAAACACTTGTGTTTGAAACACTTGTGTTCTAAACACTCAATTCTTGAACCTGCTAAATTACTTAAATTTTGCATTTCCTAGGATACCTTTTTGTCAAAACTTTTTAAGAGTGAAGAGATGCAACGCATCTCTTTGATAAAGATGTGTAGTGACTTTAAATAATTCTTAATTTTGTAAAAGGCAGGCTTAGCCTGTCCAACCTGTTTGAAATAGAGGCTGTTTCTGAGTTAAAATTAGTATAGACTGGGGGACCTATGAAAGTTATTATTCCTACTGAGGTTTTAGAAGGGGTTTTGAAGGCTCCTGTTAAGGCTGCTGAAGAAAACAAGACACTCCAAATACTCACGCATATTTACCTAAGCGCTAAGGATGGGGAACTCGTTGTTGTTGGTGCCAATCCGGAGTATAGTGTCAGTTCTGGAATTAAGGCAAATGTTGTTAGTGAAGGTGAAACTTTGGTACTTGGTGAAAGAATACTTAAGATAATCAAAGCTTTTCCAAAGACCGAGGTTGTAATAGAACTTAATGAGAGTACTCTTGATGTTTATACTGAGGATGGAAACATAAAGTTTTCATTACAGACCTTATCGGTTGAGGAGTATCCTAGGCAAATTATAGAGAGTGTTAGCGTTGAGCCGTTTTGTTCTTTAGCTCAGTCTGAGCTAAAGAAGGGGTTGAAGAAGGTGTCAAAGTTCTCATCTGATGATGATACGATAAACCCTGTTTTTTCAGGTGTACTTTTTGACTTTAGGGCTGATAATGTTCTTAGGATTGTGGCTACAGATACGAAAAGGATGGGGATTTTCAGGGTTGAGTACTCTGGTGATGCTGTTAATGAAAGGTTTGTTATTCCTAGCGATGCTGCTGGTGTTTTGGAGGATGTTCTTAAGGATGAAGGTCCTGTTGATATAGGAATAGTTAAAGATGAAGATGGGAATGTTAAAAATGTTCTTTTTATTTTGGAGGGAATTAAGATTAGTACTTCAGTCATAGCCGGTAATTTCCCGGATTATGAGAAAATAATACCGCAGAACCTAATGAATGTCGCTACAATTAATGTGAAGTCGTTAAGTGATGCTTTGAAGAGAATCTCTCTTATAGTTGATAAAGAAACGAATAGAGTATCTTTTGAGTTTGATGAAACTGTTCTAAGGGTTAAGGCTGTTAATAGCCTTTTGGGTAGCGGAAGTGAAGTGATACCTTGTAAATTTTCTGGTAATCCTGATTACATTCATTTCAACTATGAGTTTGTTGATGAGTTTTTAGATGTTGTTGATGGAGAAGTTTTTTATTGGGGATTTAATGAAGTTGAAGGACCAAGTAAGTTTTGGTCTTCTGAGGATGAAAACTTTTTGTATGTGGCTATGCCATTAAGGAGGGGGTAAGATGCCAGGTGTTGAGGCTGCAAGTTTAAGAAGAGGACATATAGTCAAAATTGATGGTAAGTATTATATGGTCATTGACAATCAACACATAAAGCTTGGTAGGGGAGGTGCAAACTCTAGGCTTAAGGTTAAGAGCCTTGAGACTGGAAATGTTATTGAGAAGACTTTCAACTCTGATGCTGTTATTGAGAAGGTGGAGGCTGAAATAAAGTCCATGAATGTTATCTACATTGATGAGTCTAATGTCGGTATAATGGATAATGAGACATACGAGCAGTACGAAATTCCTAAGGATTTACTTGGAGATAACCTTCTTTATATGAAGGAAGGTGTCAGTGTGATGGCTTATATACATGACGGAAGAATAATAACGATTCTTCCTCCTGATTTTGTTGAACTTAAGGTTGTTGATACTGACCCAGGACTTAGAGGTGATACTGTTAGCGGTGGCTCTAAGCCAGCCAAATTGGAGACAGGACTCGTTGTTCAGGTGCCTCTGTTTGTTCAGATAGGCGATGTAATTAAGGTGGATACTAGAGAAAACAGGTATGTTGAAAGAGTTAAGTAATGATAAAGCTTTCTAATCTATTCATAGCTCTCAGGTATATAAACTTTTCGTCTAAGGACACGATAGCCAAAATATCGTTTATATCTCTCCTTTCAATAATAGTTGGTGTTGGTACATCAATAGTTGTTCTTTCAATAACTAATGGTTTTAGGGAAGACCTGAAGAATAAAATGATAGGAAAGGATGCACACATAGTTGTTGTTGGTAGGGGACTCGGAATAAGTAATTACGATATCGTTACTAGAGATTTGAAACGATTCCCTTGGGTTTTAGAGGCTGAGCCTTATTATCAGGGGCAGGGGTTGCTTAGACAGTATGGGGATTTAATACAGGGTACACTGATAACGGGTATTACTACAAATGCACTGAAGAGGTATAAAGAAAATTTTAAGCTTCTTTATGGTTCTTATGAATTGAAGAAGGGGGAGATACTTTTGGCTGAGACTATTGCTTATAATGTTGGGGCTAGCGTGGGACGAGAAATTGAAGTTATAGTCAAGCCACCAGTTGAGGGGACTTTGCCTGTTATAAGAAAGTTTAGGGTTAAAGGTATATTCTCTACGGGGTATGGCGATTTTGATTCTGTTCTTTCTGTTATGCTTCTAGAGGATGCTCAGAAATTATTTGGTGTGGGGAATATCGCTTACGGAATAAATGTGATGGTTAATGATGTTGACAAAGTTAAGTACTATGCTAATGTCATTTTCAATAGGTATGGTGGATTGTTTATTGTGTATACTTGGCAGGACCTAAAGAGGAATTTGTTTGAAGCTATGTACAACCAGAAAACAGTTATGATGCTTATACTTTTCTTGTTCTTCGTTGTTGTTTCGTTTGGTATAATAGGTACCATGATGTCAATGACACTTGATAAGAAGTCTGAAATTGCCATTCTTAAGGCAATAGGTCTGAGGTCAAGGGATGTTTTACAGGTATTTGTTATTGATGGAGTTATTTTGGGATTACTTGGAAGTATAATAGGTAGTGTGATAGGTATTATCATTACGATTAACTTGGAGACAATAACATTTGCGATAGAGGATTTCGTCAATTTCCTTCTTTATAACTTTAGCTATCCTATCGCTAAGTTCTTTAATCCTAAGGTTATGTACCCTGAAAAGTTTGAGTTTTTTAAGAGTAATGTGTATTACATAAAGTCGTTTCCTACGAAGTTGGAATTTGTTGATGTTTTCTTTGTTTCAGTTTTTGCTACTTTTGTGTCTACGGTTGCCGCTATAGTGCCGGCACTCAGAGCTTCTAATATGAAGCCAGCTGAGATACTCAGAAACGATTAATCTATCCCTAACCTCTCTAAAAATGATTCATCTACTAGTATTTCTCTAGGTTTGCTACCTTGCTGTGGTCCAACTATTCCTTCTTCCTCCATTCTGTCTATCATCCTTGCGGCTCTGTTGAATCCTATTCTTAATCTTCTTTGTAGGTATGAGGCTGAAGCTTTTTTTTCTCTGACTACTATCTTTATTGCTTCGTGGTAGAGCTCATCAGAGAATTCCTCATCTTCTTCAAGGAATTCTTCGTCTGTATACTGATTTGGTATTTCTTGTTCTGGTATCTCTATGTACCTTGGACTGTCTTGTTTTATTAAGTATTCGACAACTCTTTCTACTTCTTCGTTAGATATGTATGCACCTTGTACTCTTATTATGTTAGGTGTTGATGGGCTCATGAAGAGTAAGTCACCTTTACCTAGGAGTTTTTCTGCACCTATTGTGTCAAGAATTGTTCTAGAGTCAACTTTAGAGGCTACTCTAAAGGCTACTCTTGCTGGGAAGTTTGCTTTTATTAGCCCTGTGACTACATCAACCGAAGGTCTTTGGGTAGCAATTATCAGGTGTATTCCTACTGCTCTTGACATGGCTGCTAGCCTTGTTATGTAATCTTCTGTTTCTTTTGGTGATGTCATCATAAGGTCAGCGTATTCGTCAATTATCAATACGATATAGGGCAGTTTTTCTAGTGTTTCATCGCTGAGCCTTAATACTTTGTTATTGTACTGAACGATGTCTCTACACCCTAGAATTTCTAGTTTTCTGTATCTATCTTGCATTTCGTTAACTAGCCATTCTAGTACTGATTTTGCAGTGCTTGGAGTGGTAACAACAGGAGTCAGTAAGTGAGGTATACCGTTATAAACCTTAAGCTCTACTATTTTTAGGTCTATCATTATGAATCTGAGTTCTTCAGGGGATTTGCTGTATAGTAGTCCAGTGATTATGGAGTTTACATATACGCTTTTACCTGAGCCTGTCGATCCTGCAATTAGTAAGTGTGGCATTTGGGTAAGGTCCTCAATTATTGGTTTGCCGTGTATGTCCTTACCTATCACTAAAGGTAGTTTAGCTCTGTTCTCTCTGTACTCTCTGGAAGTTATTAGTTCTCTTATTCTTACTATTTTCCTTATTTTGTTGGGGATTTCTATACCTATAACAGATTTGCCGGGTATGGGGTAGACAATTCTTACTCTCGGGGTTGCTAGGTTTAGAGCTAAGTTGTCTGAGATGTTAACTATCTTGTTTATCTTTGTTCCGGGTTGAGGTTTTATTTCGTAGAGTGTTACAACTGGTCCTCTTACTATTCCTTCTATCGTTGCGTTTATTTTAAACTCTGCAAAGGTTTCTTCTATTATCCTTTTCCTCTCCTCTATTTCTTTAATTTCCTCTTCTTCACTTATGTTGTCAACTTCGACAGGGTCAAGTAAATCAATAGGTGGTGGATATTTGCCTGAAAATTTACCTTCTTCAAAGTATTCATCTTCTTCAGTTCGGAAATATGGTTTTTCTGTTCTGGCGTTCTTACTTTCTTCATATTCAATGTCCTTTGTGGTTTTCTCTATCTCTTCTTCAAACTCTTCTGATTTCTCAGCTGAGGTGTCTATTACTTCTTCGCTTGGGGGTAGTTTTTCAAATATGTCAAAGCCTTTACTTTTTTGTTTGGTGTTTGTGTCTCTGAAGGTTACACTCTCATCTTCGTAATTCATAATAGGTGAGTCTGTGTCAATCACTGTTATTTCAATGAAGTCTCTGTTAATGTTTTTGCTATCTGTACCTACCTTAGAACTTGTGTTTGCGTTGCTTGCAGTAGAAGGGCTAGAAGTACCAGAGGCACTAGAAGCACTTGATGGAGAAGTGTAGCGATATTCTTCTTCGTAGTTGTTATTGTATTCTTTTAAGGATTTTAAGCCATTTCTAATGGCTTCTATTATTGAAGAAAGAAAATTAACGAATCCTATGATAATATGGGCTATTATGCTTTTTGTTAATTTATACGAAGTTAGTATGAGGTATATACCTACAGCGAGTACCAAATATGTTGTTATGCTAACTAAGGTTTCATTTTTGAGTAAATTTGTTGCTAGATTCCCTAAATCTTCGACTACGATACCTTTTAGGTATATAGGTTTAGTTGGGTTGCTTAAATAGGTTATCAGAGAATAAGAAATTATTACGAGCTCTACACCTAATAAGTTTTTGAAGAACGGATACATAGGTTTTGAAAGTGCTAAGGGTAGGAATGTTAATCCTATTAGTATTGTAGTTATGGTGAATGCGTCTTCTCCGAAGAGTGCACGTATGGCGTATATTAACTGCCTGAAGAATGATATTACAGGTAGTTGTACTCCCAACAGAGAAGGGTAGTATAATGCTATCAGTGTTAATGCTGCCCAAATAGATATTAATACAACGCCTATTACCCGTTTCATGAGAAAATTCTAATACTTTTATCATTTTTTTTGAAAATTTAACGGTGTGTATATATTGTTTAGCTTGAAGCTCGTCGAGCTTAAAGCTCGCTCATTAAACTTTTAATTGTTATGATAAGGGATTTGATAATGTGCTAATTAGCACATAATTAGCGCGTTGTTTTAAGTAGGTGCTATGAAGTCCCCACCCACCATAATTTAACTAAAGAGAGACAAAGTCTCTCTTCACTCTTTAGGTAGTTAATTAAAACTGCTGTAAGCAGTTGGTTAAAAAAAAAAAAGTGCTATGAAGCACTGAAGCACTGAAGCACTTGAGTAGTGCTGTAAGTGTACTTTGGCATTAAAGTAAGTTAGTTATGAAATAGAAAAATTATTTTGTTTTGGATTATAATAACCTTGAAGAGGTGCTTTTGTATGGATTTCTTGATAAGTTTGCTTTTGGTTGGGATTTTTGGTGGGTTAGTAGGTTTTATTTTTTGGTATTACAACATAAAATTTAATAATAAAGAAACTCTTTTTGGAGCTTGGGGAGGTATAGGAGTAGGTATATTGGGAGCGGCAATTGGCTTTTTCTATTTGTCTCCGTTTATTAATTGGTTAGTTATTAACCCTCTGAATATTAATTTTGTTGCTGCTTTCTTCGGAGCTTTGATATTGCTTTGGGTTGGTATTAAGGTTAATCCTTATAATCACTGATGGACCTTTTTTTTAAGTATATAAAAAAACATAAAACTTTAGTTTTTTTAAGTGTTTTATTCACTCTAATAACTACGGTTGTAACGGTTTTTTTGCCTGTTCTTGCCGGTAAAGTTCTAGATACTGTGTTTTCTCCTGAGAAGTTACTAACTAATACTTTGGAAGTTATACTTGTTGGTATTCCTGTAATTTTACTTTGGTCACTTTCTAAGTATTTTGGTTCGTTTTTTGTTGTTAAATTATCACAAAAGGTTGTCTATGAGCTTAGGAATGACTTGTTTGATAAGCTTACGAGGGTTAGTCCGGTACTTTTGAAAAGTACCCAACAAGGTGATTTTATATCAAATTTACTTAATGACATACAGGTAATTGAGAACTTTGTTAATACTGGCTTTTTGGAATTGGTTAGGAATCCTCTTATAATACTTGGTTGTATCATATTGCTTTTCTACACAAGTTGGAAGTTGAGCTTGGTGGTTTTAGCTATTTCGCCTCTTTTTCTTATACTCGTTTTTATAAGCAATTACTCTAAGCACATAGCTGATAAGATTCTCTCAAAGATATCTCAAGCAACATCGCTTATGAATGAGTCTTTAGTTGGTATTGAGACAATAAAGGGTTTTGGTGTTGAGGATAAGTTTAGGGAGAAGTTTTTTAATTTCAGTTCTGAATACACAGATTCACAAATAAGGTTTGCTAAATTTTCTGTTTTACCTGTGCCTATATCTGATTTTCTTGGTGCTCTTGCTGTTATAGTTGTCTTACTTTTTGGCAGTTATGAAATAAAGAGTGGTAACCTTTCGATAGAATCTTTCGTTACTTTCATAACTGCTATATTTTTCATGTCTCAGCCGATATCCGTATTGGGTAGCCAGTTTGTTTTACTTCAAAGAGCTATTGTTGCTTTGGAAAGAATAAAGAAGACTATGCAATTAGAGGAGGAGAAGAGTAACATTAGTGGTTATGAAGAACCTGAGGATGGAAGTATTGTATTCAAAGATGTTTTCTTCTCTTATGATGGGTTTAGGAATGCTTTGGATGGTGTTAGTTTTGAGGTTAGTGATGGTGAGACTGTTGCTATAGTGGGTCCTTCTGGTAGTGGAAAGTCGACTTTGATTTCAATGATTATGGGTTTTATTATTCCCCAGAAGGGTGATGTTATAGTTGGCGGCAAGTCAATAAAGGAGTATAACCTTCCTAAATACAGAAAGCATATATCTTTTGTGCCGCAGGATGTCATCCTTTTTTCTATGAGTGTTAAGGATAACATTGTTTTTGGGCTTGATAATGTGAGCTTTGAAGAAGTTATTAGAGTTTCTGAGGTTTCAAAAGTTTTGGAAATTGTTGAGAAGTTGCCAAATGGTTTTGATACATTGCTTCATGAGAGAGGATTACAGCTTTCGGGTGGAGAAAGACAGAGAATAGCAATAGCAAGAGCTTTAATTAGAAAGCCAAAGATTTTGATTCTGGATGAGCCAACCTCTTCGTTAGACCCTATTTCTGAGAGGTACTTGAATGATACGTTGAGAAGCATAAAAGGTAGACAAACAATGATTGTAGTTGCACATAAGCTTTCTACTGTTCTGATGGCTGATAAAGTTGTTTTTATGAAGGATGGAAAGGTCGTTGAAATTGGTACTCACGAGGAATTAATTAATAGGAAGTCGGAGTACTTTGAACTATTTTCATCATATATAATGACATAATTTGTAAAATTTTAATACTTTTAGTAGCACTAACTGCCAATCTTGTTGAGAGGGAGTTGTACCCTTATAATTATATAAGTTTTTTATTAAAGAGTGCTATGAGCACAATGTGCTGATTAGCACATTAGTGCTGATTAGCACATTATTTTAAATAGTCCTACTTGCTCACCTTTAAGATTTTGGGAGAGGCGATAGGCACTTAACCCCTAAGGGGAAGTTATAATAACACGCACAGAATGCTTTAAAAACCTTTAGTTATGTTTTAGAATGAATTTTAAAGGAAAGGTGAATTTTAGTTGTTACGTAGGAATTTCTAGCATAGCGGAGGGTAAATAGATTTTGTTTTTATAGTTTAGCAACATATATAATAAAGAAATAACCAGGGGGTTTTATGAGGAAGTCGGTAGTTGTTGATATATTGCTTGGTTTAGTTTTTTTAGTTCTTGTTGCTTTTACTTATTTCCAGAATTACAAGTACAATGATAACTCTAAGGATTGGCTTAACCATGACTACAGCCTAGGGCTTTTGAAATCAACTTCTACTAACACTGTTCTGATGACGGAGGGAGGGGATAACCAAGTTTTTGGCTTGGCTTATTTCCAGATGGTAGAATTTAAAAGACCTGATGTTGTTTGTTATGACCAGAAGGGAAATGTTTTCAAAAGAATATACGGTGACCTTAGGTATTTGCCAGGGTTCAATCTACAATTGAGAATGGATATTGTTGATTACAACATTATTAATGGTAAAGAACCATTTTACAAAAGTGAGCTCGGTACAAAGGGTGAGCCAACTTTTGAGGATTATACTCTCAAGGGGCAGGTAACTAAGAAAAATGTTTTCATGACTTGGACAGGTAAAGAATTGTGGAAGTATGGGGACTACTACTACAAGCAGTACGGTATGATGTATAGGGTTAGCGATGCTAAGTATTTTATAGTTGATAAGCTAAAAGAATTTAAGAGTCTGCCGGTTTCTTATTTGTCATCAAGGTATAAATCTATATTGGTTCCGAATTTGTCAGCTCAAAAGGTTTTTGAAGTGATAAGGGTGATGGAATATGATAGGTATGTGAGTATAGTTAGTAACAAGGTGGTAGCGAATCCTTCTAAAGTTTTCTCTTATAATCCTCCTTCTGGGAAGCTTCTTTTTATAGACCTTTTGAAGGATACGATATATAGCCAAGCTTCTAAGGGGGGTGGCTTTGATTTGGATTTTGGCTCTCTGAATTTGATAATATCCAAGGTAAAGGATAGGGTAGACCAGAACTTTGGTAGAGTCTTTTCTTCTGTTCTATCAGAATTACAGAGAGAAGGTTATATCCTTGTTAGGGGTGATAGGGTTTATTTCGTAAAGGACTATGACCATCCTAATGGGCTTGATACTTTGGATTACTACAGGTTTTACAAGAATAGATGGAAGGAAACACCTGTATCACTTTGGTGGGATTACCTCACTAGAGAGATTGCTGCTTCGTACAATTATGGTTTGGCTCAGTATTATATTGACAAAATTAATGAATACACTTCAGTTACTAATATCCTAGAACCAGAGCCGAAAAAGGAAATAACAGAGAAAATAAGGGAGTATATTAATTTAATTCCTGACCACATTGAGGAATCTGCTAAATATGGCTATGACATGGCACCTATATTGCACAATGGTGGTATGCTGTATTATCAGCTTTCAAAGTATTATTCCGGTGGTGGAAATGTAGAGGAAGCTAAGAAGTACTTACTCAAAGCTATGGAGTTAATGAAGAGAGCAATTGATACTGATATGTTCGCTTTCTATGCTTTTGTTAGATATTCAATTTTTGCTGTAGAGTATGTTAATAATTTTGCTTCGCCTGAGGAGGAAGGTAAATACCTTGACGAAGTTAAACTTCTTATGGACATGGCTATAAAGAACATGTCATATAGGAAGGAGTACAAAGATATAA
>JAPYWX010000098.1 GCA_028276145.1 Spirochaetota bacterium | reverse complement strand
GTCTTTAGAGAATCTATCAGGTCTTCTAAAGTCATAACTTTTTATGTTTTTCTTAACAGCAGGTCCCCCTACCTCAACACCAGGTACGGGAACCTCCTTAGCTTCGGCAATACCACCTGTTTGTATTGCTGCTAAAAGATTATCTATTTCCTCCTGAGAAAGTACACTAGTCATACTCTATATATAATATAACTAAAACCCTCTATCTATTGTCAACACAAAAAATTTTCGTAAAAAACTCTAAATTGTTAATCTCTTATTAATAAAAACTCAACTCTTCTATTCTTAGCTCTTCCTTCTTCTGTATCGTTAGGTGCAATAGGTCTATCAAATGCAAACCCTTCAGCACTTATTCTATCCTTGTCTATACCAAGTTTTATTAACTCTCTCATAACTGATTCAGCTCTAGCCTTTGATAACTTCAAATTATAATCGTAAGAACCAATATTATCAGTATGCCCCTCAACCCTTATCCTATATCCTCTGAACTTTTTGAGTTTTTCGGCCACCCTCTTTATTATAGCTAACCCCTTAGGTGTAACCTCAGCACTACCAAAAGCAAACTCTATGCTATGAACTCTAATTTTATAACCGTAAGGTGTCACCTCAACCAATATATCAGTAGGCAACACCGCAGGCCTTATAACACTCTTATTCCCTAGCTTGTCCTTAACTTCAAACACCAAAGGATACTCCTCAGCACTATCAACAGTATCACCATTATCCCCAACACCATCCCATGTTATTTCACTAGGCACTGCCCCCTTACCTTTGAACTCCTTAAATACCCTCTTACCATCAGGTGTAAGTATCTTGAAAGACCATTCATCAATCTCTGAATCATCAGAAACATTAAAGGTAAAAACGACTTCATCATTCACACCATCAGCATCTGGTGAAAACAAAGGAGGCGAAAAACTAATTTTAGTCTGTGGTGGTGTGGCATCAACTTTTATCTGTATAGGAGGTGAAACTGGTTTGTTACCATCAATGTATTCAGCATCTGCATAAACAACATAAACACCATCCCAAACAACATTCCCTGAATTATCCGTACCATCCCAATAAACATTTGTAAGTATCTTATTACCTTCAAAATCCCACTGTCTCACAACTTTATCGTTCTTTGTATCTTTAACATAAACATTCAGTTTCTGTAATCCGTTAGTATCATCAATTATGATGTTAATATTAGCCTTATCAAGGTAGCCATCGTTGTTAGGTGAAATCTCATAAACATCAGATTTAACAAATAAGTTTCTCAACTTCGTTGAGATTATAATACCTTTTATGCTAGTTGTGAATATATTACCTGCCTTGTCCTCTCCTTTGAGAACAAAGTTATAGTTACCATCCGGTAAAAGTTTACCATCATCACCAAGCCCACCCCATGTAATAGAATCAACAGGGTCAGTCCCCAAATTCCAAGTCTTAACAACATTACCGCTAACATCCTCTATATAAGCAATCCATTCATCACCTTTCGTCAAATCTTTAAGAGTAAAGGTTATATCGTCTTTATTACCATCACCATTAGGTGAGAATATGTAATAAGGCACAGAAACACTACCCGATGGTGGTGTGTTATCAACAATAACTTTGAAAACAGGTGAATATGCTTCATTTCCTTCAAAGTCTCTAGCGTAAACTTGTAAGAAGTACTCACCATCAGGAACTACTTTTCCTTTGGCATCCGTACCATCCCAACTTATTTCCCTAGGAACATCTACAGACTTTTTAGGAGCAAAAAGCCTTCTTAGAAGTTCTTCAAAATCAAGAGAAAACTCCCTTCGGAGTTTTGAAGAAATGACCTTAACTTCATTTCCTTTAGCATCCTTGACTATAAGTTTCCATTCCTTGAGTATACCATTCTCAGCTATATTTAGGTTAATCTTAACTTTATCCTTTCTACCGTCGTAGTTTGGTGAAATGTAAACAACTTTTTCAGCAGAGCTAGCAAAATACAAAAACTTTATGTTTTTTGATAAATCCAAATCAATTTCATTATTTTTTGAAACATCAATATCAATGTTTATCTTAGGTGGTGCATTATCAATAGTACCTAGAGCAAAATCAAACCCTACCCAGTGTCCACTACCACTAGCACCAGACGAGGAATAAAGAACATTGTTATACGAATAGTGTAGCCTTATATCCAATCTCTCTATGCCCCATTGTCTTTCTAGTGTGTATTTAAGAGTAGCACCGAAGCCATAACCATACCTATTTACACCGAAAAAGCCACCACCTTTTAGAACCAAAATATCAAGTATATTAGCTGAGAGCCCACCATTAATTTCAGCATTCAACCCCCAAGCACCCAAAACAACATCACCAACAAAGTTAAACTTCACAGGATCAGTCCTAAGGAACATCAAATCAACACCACTTCTGATTGTAGGGAGAGATGGAAAAGGTGAATAATTGCTTATAACTATAGGTAATCCAAGATTAATAAGAGAACCTCCCCAAATCAATTTTTTAATACCAAGTCCAGGGTTAAGGTCTTCTTTAACTTTGTATACAAAACCTAAATTTAGTCCAACGCTAACACCACTTGTTGCAGTGAGTCCGAATCCTACTCCAAGGTCATCGGCTACATCTTTAGAAAATGCAAAAGTACCGCCGAAAACACCTTTAGAGGGCATACCATAGTACAAAACCTGTCCTGAAAATGTACCAATTAGTGTAGGATAAGAGATTCCCAAAAGCCCATAGGTTCCTAAGCTAGTAAGACCGCCTAATGATGTTGTTATTGCAAGTTGCTTTAGAAATGAGCCAGTTGAAGGGTTAACTAGTATTGATGAAGCTGTTTCTATGTTTGCTGAGGTAGAGCCGCCAATTGCTTGGTCATGAGCAAAAATGTGAGAATTAAAGAACTCACTACCAGGCAAAACATCAGCATAAACATTTATAGCAAAGATGATTAATAAAAATATCCAAACTCTTTTCATATTCCCCCTCTAAAATACCATTTTATAGAATAAATTGAAAATTTTTCAAGTATAGCAAATTTATCAACTTTTCAACAAAAATTTTTGATATAGACCTAAATTTTCTAACAGAGCAATTACGGATAAGAAAAACCTAAAAGATTTGAGGGTTAAAGGGGTAAAAAATTTTAAAAACATAACAAGGGGCTACCGCCCCTTGAAATTTTTAAAAATTCAAGAATGAAGTCAAACTTAACGAAGCAAATTAAGGAGCAATATTGTCTGGTATATTGTTAATGACATTACCGAAGTATGAATTAGCATGTGAACCATTTGTATATACACCACCACCGCTAGAATCTGCATAATTGTTCTTTATCCAACCTGTATTTGTAAAGTAGTCTGAACTATACAAATACACTCCTCCTCCAAAAACAGCGGTATTATTATATACACTACCACTTATTGTGTTCTTCGTTGAATAAGACAAATACACTCCCCCTCCATCCTGAGCACTATTATCATACACATTGCCACTTATTGTATTATATGGTGAACTATCTAAAAATACTCCTCCTCCCCAACAAGAACTACCACCGTAATTACTATACACATTAGCACTTATCGTGTTAGATAATGAATAAATTAAAGCCACTCCTCCACCAATAATAGGAGCAATATTAGTATACACACTACCACTTATTGTGTTGTTCGTTGAATAAGACAAATATACTCCTCCTCCATTGTTAGTAGCATAATTACCATACACACTACTATTTACTGTGTTACCTAGTGAATGATCCAAATATAACCCTCCTCCAAAATTAGCACTATTACTATACACACTACCAACTATTGTGTTATTTACAGAAGCATACAAATACACTCCACCACCATTATTAGTAACACTATTGCCATACACATTATTACTTACTATGTTATTTGATGAACGATCCAAATACAATCCTCCTCCATACCGAGCACTATTACTATACACACTACCAACTATTGTATTACCTAGTGAACGATCCAAATACAACCCTCCACCATTATTACGAGCTTTATTACCACACACACTACCACTTATTGTGTTATTTGATGAATACATTAAACGCACACCTCCTCAACTATCACTAGCAATATTATTATATACACTACCACTTATTGTGTTTGATATTGAATAACCCAAATACACTCCCCCTCCACTATAAGTACTATTACTATACACATTACCACTTATCACAGTGTTTGCTGACTCATACAAATACACTCCTCCTCCACTACTACTAGCACTATTATCATACACACTACCAACTATTGTGTTATTTGTTGAACTATCTAAAAACAAACCTCCTCCACTATCACCAACGGTATTACCACACACTACCGCTTATCGTGTTATTTGCTGAACCATACAAATACACCCCTCCTCCAAAACTATCTGCATAGTTATTGCTAATCACAACATTGCTCTCTATCGCCAAATAACTAACATTTGAAACATATATACCACCACCACTATTATTAGGAAAAGTAACATCATTAGCATTTCCACTTCTTATTACCAAATTCTCAAGCTTCACATTCGTCACATTTGTTATCATCACTATATGATACAAACTATTGTTCCCATCTAACTCACTTTTACCTACCACACTACTGAAATCGCTATTCCATCCACCGCTTATTATTACATTTGGCCTATCTATCACAAAACCTACATTGGTATTACTTAACCCATCGCCATTAGTGTAAACCCCAGAACTAACCTTTATAAGAACATTACTAGCCATATCTATTGTATTCGCAACCTCTACTGCTTTAACTAATGTTCTTACAGGTTTTGATGGTGACAAACCATCATTAGTATCATTACCAGTCGTAGAAACATAAACAACTTTAACTGTCAAACCACCATTCGTATTCGAGCTGCTCGTATTCTCGCCAGTAGGAAGAGAATTCGTGCTCTCACTAGCAGAAGGAAGAAACGAACAACTGAAGAGCACAAACAGCACCCCTAAAACGGCCAAAACACTTAAAAAAGAAACTACTCTCGCCATAAAAAAACCTCCTTATAGTAATAATAATAGCTCCAAAAAACAAAAATTTCAAAACGAATTTTTACTCATCTCCTACTTTATTAAAAACCCTTTAAAACCCTCTCACCTTCATTGATACCACTAGCCACATTAGTTAATCATTATTACATGAAAATAAAAGAACTAGGTGAGTTTGAGCTCATTGAGAAAATAAAAGAGATAACAGAAACCAAAAACTACGATGATTCAATAACACTACCAAACGGCGATGATTGCTTCGCTTTCAAAGAAAAAAACAACATTCTGATCACAACAGACACATTAGTCGAAGATGTACACTTCATAAAGGACACATTCCCACCATACGAATTAGGTATAAAAGGTGCAGCTTCAAACCTTAGTGATATTGCAGCTTGCGGCGGTATACCAAAATATGCCCTAGTCTCATTAATTCTTCCACCTGAACTGGAGGTTGATTGGTTACTAGAATTCTACAAAGGATTAAATTATCTATTTTCAAAATACACCACCTACATAGGTGGTGGTAATATATCAAAAGGAGAAAAAATATCAATAACGATAACCTTGATAGGCACAGCAGAAAAACCAATACCAAGAAGCAAAGCAAAACCCGGAGACTCAATATTCATAACAGGGACTGTCGGAGACTCAAGACTAGGGCTAGAAATACTACTATCAAAACAAAAACCTTCAACAGATTACGAAAAATACTTAGTGAAAAGACACCTAGAACCAACACCTAGAATTGAAACAGGGCAATCAATAAAAGAAATAGCAACATCCTGCATAGACATAAGCGACGGACTAATACAAGACCTAAACCACATATTAGAATCATCAAACACAGGTGCAGAAATAGAACTAGAAAAAATACCAATAAGCAACGAATACATGAGTTACTTAAAAAGAAAAAATGATAATGAGGTAAAACCTCTCGAGTTAAAAACTCTTGAGTATGCTTTGACA
>JAPYWX010000097.1 GCA_028276145.1 Spirochaetota bacterium | reverse complement strand
GAACGTCAACCGCTGGATATATACCCCTAGCCGCTATATCTCTAGACAATACTATATGTCCATCCAAAGTAGCCCTAACATGGTCAGAAATCGGTTCATTAACATCATCGCCTTCAACAAGAACAGTGTAAAACGCAGTAATTGTTCCTTCTTTACCTGGTCCAGTTCTCTCAAGGAGTCTAGGTAACTGTGTAAAAACCGAAGGGGTATAACCTCTCGTTGTTGGTGGCTCACCCATTGACAAACTTATTTCCCTCTGTGCAAAAGCTAACCTAGTCAGAGAATCAAGCAAAAACATAACATTATAGCCTCTATCTCTAAAAAATTCGGCGATAGTGGTAGCTGTATAAGCAGCTCTGAACCTTGCCATCGGCGGCTCATCAGATGTAGCAACCACAACAACACTTCTTTTAAGCCCCTCTTCTCCTAAATCCCTCTCCAAAAACTCTCTAACCTCTCTACCTCTTTCACCAACAAGTGCCAAAACGGTTATATCTGCTGAAGTGTTCCTAGCAATCATACTAAGTAATGTACTTTTCCCGACACCGCTACCTGAGAATATCCCCATTCTCTGCCCTTTACCAACTGTAAGAAGCCCATCTATAACCCTAACACCTGTCTGTATAGATTCCCTTATCCTCTGCCTCTCCAAAGAATTAGGTGGGTCATTGTCAATGTAATAGTAGTGGTCTATCTTAAAACCTCCCCCAATCAATACTTCACCGTAAGCATTCAAAACCCTACCTTTCATTTCCTCACCGACTGGTATATCCATCTTTCTACCTATATTAACAACCTTAGCACCATTCGGAATACCAATAACATTAACGAAAGGTACCATGAAAACCCTATTCCCGTCAAAACCAACAACTTCAGCTCTTATTCTATTCTCTTCAGACAAATACACCTCGCAAATATCACCTATACTGACACTAGGTCCCTCGCTTTCTATCAAAACACCTGTCAACTTCCTAACTCTACCCGTTGACCTGAAAAATTCATCTCTCTTAACAGCATCAATGTACTTCTCAAATACTCCCATAAGCTTGATTGTTTAACTTAAAAAAGAGTTCTTTCAAGTTCGCATAAGCTCAATAACTTTTTTCACAATTCCCTCAGCATCCATACCAAAGTCTCTAAAAAGCTCATCCCTAGTACCCAACCCCGGAAAGCTATCAGGCACCCCTATATTGAAGAACCTACCTTTGAACCCCTTAGTAAGTAAGTAATTACCTATAGATTCACCTACCCCACCCATCCTAATTCCATCCTCAACACTAACGATAACCTTCGCTTTGGATGAAATATAATCAATCATTTCAAAATCAAGAGGTTTAACGAATGTAAGGTCAACAACTCCTGTACTTATCCCCACTTTTTCTAACTCCTTTCTAGCTTCAATTGAGTACTTAAGCATACTTCCAACTGAAATTATGAAACATTCATCACCTTCGTAAATCAACCTTGCTTTACCAAATTCTATTCTTGTGTTACCATTTAAAATTTCATCATCACTAGCGGTATCCTTCGGATACCGTATAGCAGTAGGTTTTGTAAAACCTATAGCCATTTCCAACATTCTTTCAAGGTCCCCTGAAGTTGAAGGAGCCATAATAATGAAGTTTGGTATCTGCTTCAGAAAAGATATATCAAATATACCTTGGTGAGTTTCTCCATCATCTCCCACAACACCAGCTCTATCTATGGCAAATATAACCCTCTTATCAGCAATGGCAACATCGTGAATGACTTGGTCATACGCTCTCTGTAAGAAAGTGGAATATATAGCATACACAGGTATTACATTACCGATACTCAGCCCCAACGAAAAAGTACATCCATGCTGTTCAGCTATTGCAACATCAAAAAATCTTTCTGGGAACCTTTTGGCAAACTCTGAAAGTCCCGAACCTTCCCTCATTGCCGGTGTAATACAAACTAAATTTTTATACTTCTCCCCAAGCTCAACAATTTTTTTAGAAAAAACATCAGTATATGTAATTTTGTCACTCTTCTTAGCCTGAACTCCTACTTTTGGGTCAAAAGGTGGAACACTATGATACTTTACAGGGTCTTCCTCAGCAAATTTATACCCTTTACCTTTCTTCGTTATGACATGAAGTAAAATAGGTCTCTCAGGTGAAACCTTTAGCTTTGAAAGTGTATTAACCAGAGTCACAACATCATGGCCATCAACAGGACCAATATACTTTATTCCCAAATCATCAAAGAACGGGCTTCTAGGCAAGAAAAAAGACTTAATAGCCTCAAGAAGCCTATTAATCAAAGCACTGAACAAATTCTCACCTCTGGATATCCTACTTTTCAGTGAATAAGTTGTCCTAGACATTATGAGTTTGTTAAATAACTTTGTTATTGAACCTATGTTAGGGGATATAGACATGCCGTTATCGTTGAGTATTATGATAAGTCTACTTCTGTAAAACCCAACATTATTAAGAGCCTCGTACGACATACCAGCAGTCATTGCACCATCACCAATAACAACAACTATATTTTCCTCTGTGCCATTTATCTTATTTGCTTCGTATATGCCTTGAGCAATGGAAATCGAAGTGCTGCTATGTCCAGCATGTACTATATCATAATTACTTTCTGACGGCTTCAGATACCCATAAAGCCCTTTATATTTCCTAAGTTCACCAAATCTATTTTTTCTACCAGTCAAGATTTTATGAACATATGCCTGATGCCCAACATCCCATATTATCTTATCTTTCGGCATCTCGAAAACGTAGTGCAGTGCAACAGTAAGCTCAACAACTCCTAAACTAGGAGCAAAATGACCCCCAGTTTTAGAAACATTATCTATTATAAATTCCCTTATTTCACCACATAACTTAGGCAATTCAGAAACCGGTATTCTCTTCAAATCCTCAGGATAGTCAACACTAGGTAAATACTTCATAAAATTTTCCTAGAAATTATAATACAAATTAAGTAGTGTATTCCATTTACACAAAAAATCATTTCTATTCAACTAATAAACGCCAGTCGTTCACACTAGTAGCACTTAACTATTCCTAAAGATTAATGAAACAATAGTCTATATAAACGAGGCTAATCAAGGTAATCATAGAAGCTTGAACTTAAAAGATGTTACAAATCCGAGTAACAAGAAAGTGCCATAGTAATGTATGTTTGCTACTATGGTTTCGGTTTATCTAAAATTTTCTAAGTATGGGTAGAAGGCCTTCTAAACCAAGGGAATTAAAAAGGTTTGTGCTTGGCGTAACCGGAAGAATGCTTTCAGGCAAAAATGTACTATGCGAGATTTTAGCATCGAGAGGATTCAAAGTAATAGATGCAGATCAAGTCGGACACCAAGCACTAGAGATAAGAAAGGAAGAAATAATGAAGATGATTGACAAAGACATACTTGACTCAGAAACAGGTAAAATAGACAGGAAAAAGCTAGCAAAAATCGTTTTTTCAGACCCTATGAAATTAAAAGTCCTAAACAAGCTTGTACACGGAACAATAAAAGAACTCATAAGGCTCATGCTGAACAAAGACGGATTTTACTGCATAAACGCAGCACTACTATTTGAAATAGGGCTTGATGAGTTTTGTGATTTAATCGTATACGTCGAATCATCAGATGAAGAAATACTAAAGAGAGCACACCTGAGAGGTTTTACAGAAGAAGAAGTCAAAAGAAGAATACAATTTCAAAAAACGCTAGAAGAAGTAAAGGAATATGTAGATATCGTAGTGTACAACAATTCAACATTAGAAGACTTCAAAAAAGAAATAGAAGAAAAGATATTCTCAATAGTGAAAATATGATTAAAAGCTTCTCATACGAAGAAGTAGAAAAGATAATTAAAACATACTCTTCCAAAGGACAAGAGTATATATGCGGCATAGACGAAGTAGGTAGAGGATGCGTAGCAGGACCTTTAGTCGTATGTGCAGTAGTTGCCAAAAGTTCAACCTTTATAGAAGGTGTGAAAGACTCAAAAAAACTATCTAGCACCCAGAGAGAAAAACTATTTAGCAAAATAATAAATACAATAGAAGATGTTGGATTCGGTATAATACCGAACGATTTCATAGACAAATTCGGAATGTCAAACAGTATAAGATTAGCCATTTTAATAGCCCTGTCAAACCTGAAGCTTATACCCAACTTAATAATAACAGACTACATAAACATAAGAACCAAAGAGTTTGAATTCTTTCTAAAGAACCTTGTCAAAAACGAAAGGTTAATTAACATTTTGGAAAAACTCTCTCTCTATAGCTCCAACAACTCAGAAGTGAAATATATTCCACTTCCTAAAGCCGATGACAGAATCCAAATCGTTTCAATGTCATCAATCCTAGCAAAAGTAACAAGAGACAGACTAATGAAACACCTATCAAAAAAGTACCCACAGTACCTATGGGACAAAAACAAAGGATACTTAACAGAAGAACACCTAAAAAGCATAATTCAAAACGGCATTTCACCAATACACAGAAAATCATTTTTAAAGTTTCTGGAAGTTAAATAATACTCTACGAAGAGACTTCGTTCGGAGAGGCGAAGCCTCTCTGGTAAAATTTATCTAGCAACAACTATTTTGAAGTCTATATTTCCTATCTTCTTCCCCGAAACTCTAAGCATGTATATATTGTTTTTAGCAACTTCGTTTTCCATAAGCTTGATGCGTATAGCATTAAGTCCTGGAAGAACCTGATACGTTCCAAAGTATTTAATCAGATTACCTCTCAGGTTATACAAATAGACATCAACTGAATCAGACGTATCAGTTCTAATCTTGATATTAAAACTGTCAACTCCCCAAGAAAACCTTAAAACATTACCTTCAAGCCAAACCAAATTGGTTGGGTTCTTTCTAAGTACTTCGAATATATTTGTCACTGATAGCATTCCATACCCCCAAGCAGGATCCCAAGCCTTACCATTTGAATCATAAGGACTAGCCAAGGAATAAGTCTTTAAGTAATTAATCACATCCTGAGATGTTAAACTTTTATCAATTCCAAGAAGTAAAGCAGCTACACCTGTAACAACAGGAGCAGCCATACTTGTACCCATCATAGCCACATACTTATACTTTCCCGGTATCTCATCAACTACAAAATATGCAGGAGCTAAAGACCACCTAGACAAAGCAGAAACGATTAAAGCACCTGGTGCAGCTATATCCGGCTTCTGACGCCCATCCCTAGTAGGACCTAAAGACGAAAAGAAACATATATTATCGTTCGTCAAACTAGTAAAAATTGTCTCACCGTACGTAACCTTAGGAAGATTCTTAATACTAATTCTTTGCAGTAGTTTACTCTGAATAATAACATCTTTATCATTAATCGATTTAATATTAGTTTTAGTAGTAAAGGCACCAACGACTATAACATCATCAATCAAGAAAGAAGAAGAAACCGTATAATAGTTATCACCATTAGAAAAATAAGCATTCACTCCAGATGTGCAAGCTATCCACGAATGTAAAACCGTAGTCCCCTCAGTAGTTCTAAACTGCACTCTCCAATTACCTGTAGCTACTTGAGAAGAGGAAGAATCAGAGATAACAATATATATGTTACCACTACCATTGTACTGGTTAGAAGTAGAGGAAATCATAATTACACCTTCTGATGTTGATATTGAATATGAACTTGTAGGAAAAGTTATCCATCCTGTACTGCTACCGCTAGGTGTTATCACATTAACTTCAACCTTCTGCGTAGGAGCAGAAAAATCAAACCAAGAATCTATATGTATCTCATCAACTTCGCTAGAAACATTTGTAGTGACCTTTACCACCGCAATAGATGGTAAAGCTGATGTAATAGTGTTAGAATAGTGTATTTTCATATCTCCACTGTTACCAGCCGCAGCAACTATTATATTACCCTGCCTACCGTAGTAATCTATGATTTCCTTAAGTATTACATGTTCTAAGTCCTTACCATCATGAGAGCCCAAATCACTA
>JAPYWX010000142.1 GCA_028276145.1 Spirochaetota bacterium | reverse complement strand
TAATAGACAGATACAGTAAAGATTTTGGCACTGAAAAAATTGAAAATCCTTTCATTGCCGAGAAGGAATACTTAGGAACCTTCAGATACTCTACACCTTATTTGAAAATACCGACCTACATCAAGGTTAACAATGTATATTTTTCTGAAGTGAAGAGAACTTATATTGACCCACTAGAGTCAAGTGATATAATAGGCTCTCGAGGAGAATATTCTCTACTTTTCATAACCATGAAGGACGGCAACCTAGGGTTTAACACCCAACCAGTAGAAATGAAACTACCCCTAGAAAGCTTCGAGGAACCTTTCAAAATAAAGCTAAATACACCAGGTACTAGAATAACAAGCAAATACAGAAAAATAACAGGCATCTACCTAGATGATACTGATATAAATTTACTTTTTGAAAAAAAGGTAGCCTTACGAGGAGAAACTATATTTATCACTGATGAAAGTATCAAATCTAAGTACTATCTATCTCTAGGCAAAGGGAATGGTATAAAAAAGGAATTTAGATTACCTAGAGATACCACTCCCCAAATTGTTTTCGTAGGAAACAAAAAGATTGAAAATGTTTCCGTGGAAAACTTTAATCTAGTCTTAGCCCACCCACCAAGTTCTGACGAAGAGGTCATTGTAATGAAAAAAATTCCCAAAGTATACATCCAAAAATCTTACCCACTTGAAGGTACTCACATTTACACTGATAAGCCAGAATACGCAGTAGTGCTAGATTTCGATAAGATAAACAATCTTCCCAAAATTCCCGTAATATTTTCTTACTTGCCCTTAGTCATAAAAGGCACACCAAACGAACCAGTAGTAATAGCTTCAAAAGAAAACATATATGTTGACGAAATTAATACCGACCCACTTAAAGCAAAAACCATGATAATCATCTCAAGAAAGGGAGTTTTTGTCAAAGAGCATGTAGAGGTTCTTAGAAATGTTTTCATTGTCTCCCGATTAGATGGTATTTACCGCCTTTCGCCTCTTAGAATGGATGACCTTTCCAACGAAAGAGGAATGTGGATATTTGGTAATGTCTTTTTAGAAGGTACTTTAAGAAACAAACTAAACGGTTCTATAGACAATTACTACTTAGTAAGCCCTGAAAATGTCTTCAACAACAAAACTATAGCACTCTCAAGGAGAGTGATAGAAGATTATCTTTCCAATACAAAATTCGGAGAAATATTTAGAAACATATTTCCACCTTTTGTAGTTGTGAAATACTAACACTAAAGAGAATTTTTCTATTAGAAAAACTAAACATAACCGATTTTGCTAAAAAATTTCCAGTGAACTCAAGGTTAGGTATAATACGTTAAGCATAAGGCTTTGAATAAAGTACTTTGATGAGGTTCTTATAGCACTTTTTTAACTAAAACGAAGAAACAGGCAGTAGCCTGTGAATTTTTCAATACAATCATCTTAATTTGAAAAATCTTTGTTGATTATATATATTAAATTTTTGAGAATGTTAATAGAGCTTACCAGAATTGACGGATCTAAAATAAATATAAACTTCTTCCAAATAGAGATGGTTGAAAGGAAAACTAACACAGTTATAAGGATGATAAATGAAGTTTCTTACATAGTTACTGAAACACCTTCTGAGATAGAAGAGAAAATAAAAAATGAGCTAAGAGAAGTTCTCAAAGAATTAGTAGGGGGGGAGTATGGGAAAAAGAAGGTTTGATCCTTTTGTCTTAATAGGGCTCGGAATATCAATCACAGCTATGTTTGTTGCTATACTCTTGCATGGCATGCCTTTAACAACGTACGCTGACTTAGCAGCTTTCTTGATAGCTATAGTGGCTCCATTTGGAGCAGCGTTTGTCTCAGTTCCTTTTGAGTATGTAAGGGATTTGCCTCAAGTTCTTAGAGTTCTGTTTACAACCGATGATGTTGACTACAGCGAACTTATAGAAACTCTTGTTACTACAGCAGAAAAAGCTAGAAGGGAAGGGTTATTGTCTTTGGAAAATGAAATCCAAGACATACCTGACCCGTTTTTAAGAAAAGCCATACAGTTAATAGTTGATGGTACTGATCCTGAAGTTGTCAAACACATAATGATAAACGACATGGAGCAGATGGAGATTAGGCACTTATTACACAAGAAATTTTTTGATGAGTGGGGATATTATGGACCTGCTCTCGGTATGGCTGGCGCTCTGGTGGGACTAATAGCTGCTTTGTCAGGTGCTGAAGACAGAGCTGCCGTTACCCACGGTGTTGCTATAGCATTCATAGCTACCCTTTACGCAGTGTTTATGTCAAATGCTATAGTTCTACCTATGGCAACAAGACTTGACATGAAAAACCAAAAAGACATCCTCATAAAAACTTTAATGCTTGAAGGTGTATTATCAATTCAAGCAGGTGATAACCCAACATTGACCAGGGAAAAACTTATTTCGTTCCTACCACCAAAACTAAAAGAAGAAATAATAGCCAAGAAAGAAGAAGTTAGAGGAAGATAACAATGGCTAAGAAAAAAGAGCTAGGATACAAAAGAGAAATGCCTCTCTGGATATTTACATTTGCAGACATGAACAACCTACTTCTTGCTCTATTTGTTGTTCTAATGTCAGCAGCAGTTATAGAAGGACTAGAAGCTAGGATGATACTTTCTTCATTCAGCGGAAATATTGGATTCCTATCCGGCGGTAAAAGCTTATCCCAAGGGCAGTTTTCTGAATTGGGAGCATATCTAGAATCTTTGCCTTCTAGGGAGACAGGAGTAGGACTATCTAGAATTCAGCAAGAAGCAAGAGAATTATTTAAGCCTGAAATAAAAAGCAGGAAAGTGAAAATAACCTTTACTGAAGAAGGTATAAAAATAACCCTCGTCAACGACTTCTTTTTTGAAAGCGGAAGTGCAGAGGTAAGAAAAGAAATACTACCTACCTTGAAAAAAGTAGCCGACCTGATAACTTCATTAAATAACATAAAAGTTGATGTCATTGGTCACACCGACAAAACACCCGTTGAAAATCCCCTTATAAAAGAAAAGTACCCTTCAAACTGGGAATTGTCAACTGCTAGAGCATCTGCAGTTGTGAGAACATTAATAGATTTCGGCGCCAAGCCTGAACTTTTCACAGCAAGCGGAAGAGCAGAATTTGAACCCCAGGAATCAAACGAAACACCAGAAGGTAGAGCATTCAACAGAAGAACAGACATTTACATAAAGTTCGTAAAAGTAAGAACTCTTCCACCTGTCCAGTAAAACATCATCCCCTAAGATCTCACAGCCTCCTACTTAATTAGGTACCCATACACAAAGTGCTTAAAGCCCTTAAAAAATCAGTGTAAGGAAGAAGTTTAGGAAAGTAAGGATTTCACTATATTGGTGATTTAGGTTACAATCATATGAAATAGAAACGATAAATTTAATACTTTTAAAATTTTCCCTATATTTGTGGAGGTGTGAAAATGGAAAATTTCAAGTCATACGTTTATGGTTTTCCGAGAATAGGTAAAGATAGAGAATTCAAGAAATTTGTTGAAGCTTATTGGGCAAACAAAGTTTCCGAAGATGAAGTAATTTCGGTATTAGACAGAATACAATCTGATATAATTGCTAATTATAGTAACATGGATTTTTACCCCGTAGGTGAGATAACAGCATACGATAACATCTTAGACACAGCTATAATATTCGGAATCTACCCAAAGTCTTCATCTCTAAGAGATTATTACAAACTCGTTAGAGGAGAAAATTCCCTAGAGATTACAAAATGGTTCAACACAAATTATCACTATGTTGTACCTCATATAGATGATAACACTAAATTTTCCTTATCTTGGAACAAGCCTCTTGAATATTATAATAAGTATAAATCTGAAAAGGCTATTCCTTTTGTAGTAGGTCCTCTTACATTCGTTAAACTTTCCAAAGGTAAGAAAGACTATAAGAAGCTATCTAAAGATATAACAAAAGTTTATTCTGAACTTTTAAGCACACTGAAAGAAGCCAAATTTGTACATATAGATGACCCTGCTCTAGTTTATGAACTTACTGATGAAGAAAAAGAGTTTGTCAAAGAAGTATATAGTGAAATCTCTAAAGTAGCAAACATAATAGTTATCACCTATTATGACGATGTTCTAGAAGATATTCTAGAAATTTTACTGAAAACTGATATAATGGGCATAGGGCTAGACTTTGTGAGAGGGAAGAAGAATTATGAGGCTATAAAGAATTTGAAAGAGCTTT